>NZ_JBSGJD010000197.1:0-19166 GCF_053605405.1 Amycolatopsis sp. NPDC003861 | reverse complement strand
GCAGGCGTTCCTGGGGCTGACGGCCCACGGCACGGCGGTGCTGCGCGACGGTCAGCGCAAACTCGACGGCGACGTCGTCGACCGGCACTCAGGTACCGCCGTTCCGCGGCCTGGCGGCTCGCGACGCCCAAAGCCGGCGCGAGGGCCACCCAGCTGGCGCCCGCCGCCCGGGCCGCGGTGATCAGCTCCGGTTCCCAGCTCGCCAGGTGCTCCCGCAGCAGCCGGAGGCCGGACAACGCGGCCAGGACCTCGTCCTGGTCACCCACCCCCGCACGGGCGGCCGCGACCACCTCCTCGATCCGGCGCAGGGCGCCGGTGGGATCGGTTCCGTCCATCACGTCATCCTTTCGACGACCCACATCTTGTCATCGTTTTGACGACATGCTAGAACAGAGCCGCGTGTTGACACCAGAGTTGTCAGATTCCAGGAGGTGGGTCCCGATGTTGATGCGCACCGACCCGTTCCGCGACCTCGACCGGTTCGCCCAGCAGGTCTTCGGCGCCGGCACCTGGTCGAAACCGGCCGCGATGCCGATGGACGCCTACCGCGCCGGCGACGAGTTCGTGGTGTGCTTCGACCTCCCCGGCGTCGATCCCGGCGCTGTCGAGCTGGACGCCGAACGGAATGTCCTCACCGTCAAGGCCGAACGACGGCCCCTGCCCAGCGGTGACGACGTCCGGATGCACGTCTCCGAACGGCGGCTCGGCGTGTTCTCCCGCCAGCTGTTCCTCGGCGACACCCTGGACACCGAGCACATCACCGCGAACTACGACGCCGGGGTGCTGACCGTCCGCATCCCCATCGTCGAGAAGGCGAAGCCGCGGCGCATCGAGATCGACGCCGCCGGCGACCGCACGCGGCTCGAAGCCTGACGTTCGACCGAGGCGGGGGCCTTGGTGCCCCCGCCTCCACCGCGCCGAGGAGGGCGTGCGGTGACCGGAATTCCGACGACCCACAGCGTGACACCCCTGCTCGAGGAACTGCTCGCCCGGATCGCGGCCGACGTGCCGGGCGCCCTCGGCGCGGCGGTGTCCGTGCACCACCGCGGCGGCCCCCTGCACGTGGCGGCCGCGCACGGCCTCTCCGCGGCGTTCGTCCCGGCCCAGCTGAACGGGTTCGACGGCCCCGTCCCGGCCGCCGGCCGCACCGGCGAGCCGGTGGTGACCGCGGACGTCTACGCCGACGACCGCTGGCCGTCCCTGACGCCGAGCGGACTGCTGGAACACCACCCCGCGTTCGCGGCGGACTGGCCACGAGTGCGCGGGGTCGCGGCCCTGCCCTCGGTGTGGGAGACCGAAGGGACACTGGTCCTGTCGGTCGCCCTCGATCGCCCCGCCACCGACGAGACCGTGAACGTGCTCCGGCGCCACGAGCGGCTCGCCGCGATGGCGCTGGTCGTCGCCGAAGCGACCCAGCCGGACCGGACCGAGCAGATGCTGGACCTCCTGCAGTCGCGAGCCGCGCTGGAGGAAGCCAAGGGCATCGTCATCGCCCTCCGCCGCTGCGACCCCGACGAAGCCTGGAACACGCTGCGACGGGCGAGCCAGGAGTTCAACGTCAAGGCGCGCGAACTCGCCGTCGCGCTGGTGGAACTGCTCGGCGGCGCCCCGGCTCCCCAGCCCGCCGGCGAGCGCACGATCCACCCCGGCCCGGCCGCGCGACGCGCCGCGCGACAGGTGCTGAGCGCTCTCGAAAGCCGCTGATTCAGGGCCGTTCGACGCGGAAGACCGCGATGCGCTCCGCGGCCGCCGCGACCGCGTCCGGCGTCGGCGCGGCCGCCAGGCCGGTCGTCACGAACCGCTTCCCCACGCTCGACGGGCTCGTTTCGACGAGCCGGCGCAGGACCGGCCGCCGCTCTTCGACCGGCAGTTCGGCCAGCCGCGCGATCGACGAACGGCGGCCGCGGGTGAGCGTCACCTCGCCCGCGGCCCGCACGTTCGCCACCCAGGCCGCCTTCGGATACGCCTGGACGATGTAGTGCTGCCCGTCGATGGGGTTGACCGCGATCGGGAACGTGCGCGGGACGCCGGTGCGGCGGCCCGGCACGGTGAGCAGCTGCATCGGGCCGAAGGCGACGCCGAGCCGCTGCAGCCCGACCACGATCTTGTTGCCGGCGTTGACCATCCGGCGGTAGCTCTGCGCTGTTGTCATGCCTCGACGGTACACCAACTCATACGGAACTCGTATGATCCGAAATTCGTATTTACTTTCGCTCGGGACCGGGCTCCGGCTCCGGCGGCAGCGGATCCGGCACGGGCACACTGCCGGGTTCCGGAAGCGGCCGGTCCGGCGGCGGGTCCGTCTCCGGGACGACGGGGTCGGGCGGTATCGGCGGTGCGGTCATCGGTTTTCCCTCCGCCACGCGCCGCCCGCGGTCCGGGCGGCCATCACCTGGTGGGCTACCCGCTGCGGTTGACTCTGACACCGTGTCAGGCGCTATCCCGGACGCCATGACACCTTTCCGCACCGCGACCGGGGTGGCCGCCGGGATCCGCCGCGGCGAGCTCTCGGCGCGTGACCTGACCGAACAGCTCCTCGCGCGCATCGACGCCTCCACCGTCAACGCCGTGATCGCGACCTGCCGCGCCTCCGCGCTCGAAGCCGCGGAGCAAGCCGATCGGGCGGTGGCGCGTGGTGACGACGTCGGGCCGCTGCACGGTGTCCCGATGACGATCAAGGACGCCTTCGCCGTGCAGGGCCTGCCCACCACGTGGGGCGAGCCGGCGTTCGAAGACTGCGTCGCGGACGAAGACGCGGCGGTCGTCGAACGGCTGCGGGCCGCGGGCGCGATCGTCGCCGGCAAGTCGAACGTCCACCACCTGCTCGCGGACTTCGGCCGGACCGAGAACCCGCTCCACGGGCGGACGCTCAACCCGAGGGACCCCAGCCGGACGCCGGGCGGGTCGAGCGGCGGTGCCGCGGCCGCGCTCGCCGACGGACTGACCTACCTCGAATACGGCTCCGACCTGGCCGGGTCGATCCGGATCCCGGCCGCCTACTGCGGTGTCCACGGCCTCAAGCCCACCCCGGGCACGGTGCCGCTGCGCGGCTTCCAGCCGCCGGGACCGCCCGCGCCGCTCGTCCGGGAATTCCCCTCGGTGGTCGGCCCTCTGGCCCGGTCGGCGGCCGATCTGCGGCTGGCGCTGCGCGTCACGGGCGGTCCCTTGCAACCCGCCCGGCGGTCCCGGCTCGACGACTTCCGCGTCGGTGTCGTGCTCGACGATCCGGCCTGCCCGGTGACCGGCGAGGTCGGCGCGGCGCTGTCGGACGCCGTCGACGCGCTGGCCCGCGCCGGGGTGCGGGTCCGCGAGGGCTGGCCGGCGGACGTCGACCCGAGCGCCCAGGCCGAGGCGTTCGGCTTCCAGGTGGAACTGTTCTTCGCGAGTCAGGAAGGACGTGCGCCGGCCGGCACCGCCGAGCAGGAGCAGCGGCGGTTCGCGGCCGGGGCGGCCTGGGCCCGGTACTTCGCCGGCATCGACGTCTTCCTCTGCCCGACGGTGTTCACCACCGCGCCCGCCCACGACGACCGGCACCGCTACGACGACCAGGTGTTCTGGATCGCCCAGGCGTCGCTGCCCGGGCTGCCGGCGGTCACGGCCCCGGTGGGGCCGGCCGGGCTGCAGGTCGTCGGGCCCGCGCACGAGGACGACACCGCGATCACGTTCGCGGAACTCGCCGAGGACGTCGTCGGCGGGTTCGTCCCGCCTGGGGCAGGATCGGGCCGTGTTCTCGATCGGTGACTTCGCCCGCCACGGCCGGGTTTCGGTCCGGATGCTGCGCCACTACGACGCACTCGGGCTGCTGCGCCCGGCCCGCGTCGACCCGGCGACCGGCTACCGCAGCTACACGGCGGCCCAGCTGGCGCGGCTCAACCGGATCGTCGCGCTGAAGGACCTCGGCTTCACCCTGGAGCAGGTGGCGACGCTGCTGGCGGACGAGGTCACGGTCGAGCAGGTCCGCGGCATGCTGACGCTGCGGCGCGCGGAGCTGGAAGCCGCGCTGGCCGAGGGAGCGGCCCGGCTGGCGCGGGTCGAAGCCCGGCTGCGGACGATCGAGGCGGAAGGCCGCCTGCTCGCCGACGACGTCGTGGTCAAGGAGCTGCCCGGAATGCGGGTGGTGGAGCTGACCGGGATCGCGGCGGGCTTCGCCCCGGAGGCGATCGGGCCGGTGGTGCACCCGCTGTGCGCGGAGCTCGGCCGGCGGCTCCCGCAGGCGGACGTCACGCCGGCGGGGCGGCTGACCTGCTACTACGAGCAGCGCGCGGAGGACGAGGTCGTGGTGCACGCCGCGATCCCGGCGGCGGTCGGCGGCGGTGACCTCGACGGCCTGACGGTGGCGGACCTGCCGGCCACCCGCGCGGCCACGCTCGTCCACCGCGGCCCGATCGACGACGTCCTGCCCGCGTGGCAGGCGGTGGTGCGGTGGATCGACGACCACGGCCGCCGGTCGGCCGGGCCACAGCGGGAGGTCTACCTCGATTGCCCGGAGGACCCGGCAGGCTGGGTGACGGAACTGCAGGAGCCGATCAGCTGAGCGCCGCGAGCCGGTCCGCGAGCCTCCTGCTGCCCGCCCGCACGGCCAGGTCCCGGATCTCGCCGAACCCGAGGTCACCGAGGCTGAACTGGCGGACGATCCGGGTCACCCGGCTCTTCACCTGCTCCGCGTCCCCGCGGACGGCCCGGCCGAGGTAGGCGTCGAGCCGTTCCAGGAAGGCGCGTTCGCGGGCGCCTCGGTCGGCGCACCACAGGTGCACCAGGTCGGTGCCCAAGACGGCGAACGAGCCCATCTTGGCCAGGGGCACGGGTCCGTCCGGCTGGAAGCTCTTCGCGGGCAAGGTCACCCGCCACCCGCCCTGCGTCGTGCGGGTCGGGGGATGATCGGCGATCCCCTTGCCGGTGAGCCAGGCCTTGATCCTGGTCTCCGTCTGCTCGGCGCTCACCGCACGGGCGTCCGACTCGAGGACCCCCAGGATTTCGGGAGTCGATTCGCAGAGGGCGCCGAGCTCCGGGTCGGCGACGTCGCTCGCCTGGGTGTAGACCAGCTGCCGGGTCCGGCCGGCCGAGCCGGTCGCGCGCACGACGAACATCGGCAGGTACACGCACTCTTCGCCGAGGCTCTCCGGGTGCTCGATCCGGGTCGGCAGGTTGTAGTGGTCGCGATCCGCGCGCCCGGCCAGCTCCGCGAGGGCCTCCCGGCGGAAGCCGCGGCTGGTGTGGAGCATCCGGTAGGTGCGGGCGCCCTCCTTGGCCGTGGCCGCCGGGATTTCGTCGACGGCCAGGAAGGTGACCACCCCGGCGTCGTAGTACGGGCGGCTCAGCGGGACCGACCGGAACCCGTCGAAGTACAGCTTCCGGCGGTCCTCGCGCCGGGCGACGTAACACACCTGGTCCCGGTGGGATTGCCGCCCGAGGTCGGTCAGTTCGACGCGCCCGCCGACCCACCGGAGGTGGCCGATCCGGTCGAGGACCCGCAGCGCCCGGTCGACCAGCGCGTGGTCCAGCGCGAAGAACCCGGCCAGTTCCGCCACGGTGCCCAGGCCGGCCTCGGCGATCCCGCGCTCGAGGTACCGGTCGATCAGCTCGTACGGCCGGCCGTCGGTGGTCGTCGCCCGCACTTCGACCTGCCAGACCGGCAGCAGGATCGCGAAGATCCGGGTCGGGGTCAGGCCCTGGCCGAAGGCCGCGTCTTCGAGAGCGCGTTCCTCCGGGTATCGCAGCAGCCGGCCGGTCATGACGCGTCCCGCAGGTCGTCCAGCAGGCGCGCGATGTCCTGGTACGACCGGACGTCCCCGGCCGCGGCGGCGTGCTCGCCCAGCGAGCGGGCCAGCTCGCGGAAGTCGCCGTCACGCGCCAGCCGGAGCATGGCGAGGTCGCCGATCAGCACCAGCTGCTGCTTGGCGCGGGTGAACGCGACGTTCGCCCGGCGCAGCTCGCGCAGGAACCCGACGTTCTTCGACCGGTTGCTGCGGGTGAACCCGTAGAGGATCACGTCCCGTTCGCCGCCCTGGAACGAGTCCACGGTCCCCACGTTGGTGTCGATCGTGTCCTGCTCCGGGATCTGCGCGCGGAGCAGCTCCTTGACGAGTTTCACTTGCGCCGCATAGGGAACGATGAGCGCCCACTCCTCGTGCCGCCGGTGGTAGAACGCCGCGAGCTCGCTGAGCAGGCGGGCCTCCGCGAGGTTGACCGTGCCGCCCGGCAGCCGCGGATCCCAGTCGCGGGCCGGGGTTTCGGCGCGCTGGGCCACCGAAAGGCCCGAGGTGTCCACGAACGCCAGCGGGCTGGCGAACAGCGGGTCGTCGTGGTCGCGCTCCACCATCGTCTTGAGCGTGCTGCGGTAGAACGTCTCCGAGATGAAGTCGGCGATGACCTTCGGCATCCGGCGCTGCTGACGCAGCTGGACGACGTGGCTCTCCGGCAGGTGCCCGACGAGCACCTCCAGGGCGCTCTTCGTGACGAGGTCGCGGACGGCGGGGTCACCGCTGCGGTCCGCCCAGGCTTCGACCTCGTCGTCGACGAACGGCGGCAGCTGACGGTCGTCGCCCACCAGCACCGTCCGTTCGGCCCGCACGAGCGGCACCAGCAGGTTGTTGACGCTGATCTGGCCGGCTTCGTCGACGATGGCGAGGTCGAACTCCACCTCGGCGATCTCCGAACGCGAAGCCGCGCCGATGCACGTCGCACCGATCACGTCGGCGTAGCGGATCAGCTCCGGGTAGAGCTGCTCGACCGCACCGGAGGCCTCCTCGTGCCATTCGTCGAGCAGCTTCGCCCGGGCTTCCAGCAACGCCAGCCGCGGACCGAGCCACTGGTGGAACCGGATGAGCCCGGCCATGGCCGCTTCGGCGTCGCCGTCGTCGTGGAGCACCGGCAAGGCGTCCGCCGGCCCCACGGCGGCCCGGACGGCGTGCGCGGCCGCCATCGCCTCCGCTCGGCGTTCGTCGGTCCGGCGACCGGCTTCTCCGAGGGCCTGCCGGGCGAGCTGGACCTCGGGGACGTCCCTGGTGGCCAGGTCGAGCGCGTGTCCGGCCGCGTCCACGGCACCGCGGAGCCGGTCGGCGGCCTGCCGGAGCCCGGCGAGTTCGGTGTTCCCGGCGGCCAGCAGACGTGCTCGCCGCTGAGCCAGGGCCCGGGCGAGAAAGCCGGGCCACGGCGGCCGGGCGCGCGCCTGCTGATCGCGCTGCGCGAGACGGTTCACCTTGTCCTGCCGCTTGGCGGCCTTCGCCTGCCGGCGGGTGAGCGAGGCGACCGCGGCCGCGAACTGCTCCTGGGCCGGTCCGCCGAAGTGGCGTCGCACCTGTCCCAGGTGGTCCGCGGCGGCGCGGAGCGCACCGAGCGTGTTGCCGAGTTCCCCGATCCGGCGGCCGAGCTCCTGGGCCCAGCGTCCGGCGTTCGGCAGGCCCCCGTACTTCGGGCGGGCCGCCGCGGTGGTGGCCAGCACCTCGGCCCGCAGCTCGGCGGCCAGCCGTTCCAGCAGGAACGGGCGGCCGGACGCATCGACCTTGCCCTCGTTGCCGACCCGGACGACCACGACGTCCGCGGGCAGCTTGGCCAGGACGTTGTCCACCGCCCGGTTCGTGTGGGAGGCCACGAGCACGGGTCCTCGCTCGGGAGCCAGCGCGCACGCCCGCGCGATCTGGCTGATCGTCCGCGTCTTGCCCGTGCCCGGTGGCCCGAGGACCACCAGCAGGTCGGGCACGCCGAGCGCGTTCCGGAACGCGGCGAGCTGGTCTTCGTCGAGTTCTTCGCCCGGCTGCGCCGGAACCGGCCGGTACGGCTGCACCCGGTGGTCGACGAGCACCGGGAGCAGGGACCGGTTGCGGGTCCGCCCGGTCCGCAGGAGGGCGACCGCCTCGCGCTGCTTGGCGTAGACGACGTCGCTGGAGCTGAGTTCCAGTTCTCCTTGCTGCGCCAGTCGTTCCCAGCTGATCGGCTGGTCGAAGCGGACCGTCACCCGGTCGCCGGCGGTCCGGGTGACCTGGCCGCGCTGTTCCGGTTCGCCGCGCACCTGCACGAACCTGTCGCGGTCCGGAACCCGGCCGCCGACGACCCGGAAGACGTAGACCGACGAACCGGTGTACCGCCGCTCCCCCACCGTTTCCACGGCCCGGTACGGGTAGGCCGGCGCCGAACGGGTCCGGTTCGCGGCCAGCTGCTGGTCGGTGTCGATCACCTCGTCCAGCCGGTCGAGGAACCGCGTGTGCGCGGGCACCTCCCGGACCGGCCGCTCCCGGTTCAGGTGCAGCCCGGCCCAGGCCTGTTCGATCCGCGGCCAGTGCGCGGACGACCCGGGCGGGATCTCGCGGCGTTCGAAGACGGTGTGCCACGCCGTGCGCAGGAGCAGGCAGCCCCGAGCCAGCCGATCGTGGTCCTGCAGCCGGATCGGGGTGATCCCCGCGATCGTGTAGGCGTCGCCGTACTGGGTGACGAAGAGCCGCACCAGGTAGGTGTGGGTGTGCAGCAGCAGGCTCGGGTCGCCATCCGGGCGCTGCGGCGGGCTCAGCGTGGCCGGCACGCCCTCGGACCGGGCGGCCAGATCCGCCGCGACCCGGCCGATCCCCGCGGGCAGGTCGGGGTGGTCCCGGCGTTGCCGCTCCAGCCGCCCGTCCAGCGACTTCGCCGGGACGAGCACGACCCAGCGGGGAAGATCGACAATCTCCAGCAACCGGAACTCCTCATCGGCGGTGATCGAGCGCGGCCGCCAGGAACCGCATGGCGGGGCGGCTCGCCGGGGCGGCGGCCAGGGCGGCGTCGATGGCGACGGCCGCGCGTTCGGGCAGCGCGGTGGCGAACTGACGGACGGGGACGGGAACGGCCGGGTCCGGCGCGAACCCGGTGACGACGTGGTAGGCGACGGCCGCGAGCTGGCGGACGTCGGTCCACGGCCCCACCCGGCCGGCGCTGCGGACCCGCTGTTCGGGAGCCTGGTAGGGCGGTGTTCCCTCGCCGGGCCGGAAGTCCGTCCCGGCGAGGCCGAGGTCCCGCGGCACGACTCGCCCGTCGTCGAAGCGGACGAGCCCCGCCAGGGTGAGCAGCCGGTGGGTGGCGCCCCGGGCGTGCAGGAGCGTCAACGTGCGGCCGAGGCCGGCCAGTCCGGACAGCGTCCGGCGGCTGCGCCAGGCGTCGATCACCTCGCCGGGCTGCGGGACGAAGTCGGCCAAGGTGGCGGACTTCGAGCCGGGCCACGCGGTCACGAGCGTCACCACGCCGTTCTCCCGAACCAGCTCCCGGACCGCCGGGAAACCGTGGCCGCGAAGGGCGGTCAGGAGGTCGCGTTCGCGGGTCAGCGCCGCCGACGCCGCCAGCGCGGCCGGCGTCTCCCGCCGGACGTCGACCTGCCGCAGCCAGACGTCCTCGTGCGGCGGCCCCAGCCGCAGCGCCCGCGCCTGGCGGACGGCCCCGTCTTCGAGGGGGTCACCGTGGACGAGGTACCGCACCCCGCCGATCTCGACCTCCGCCGCCGCGGTCAGGAGCCCGGCCGGCCGGCTCGGCGCGGGCCGGACGCCCACGACGACCGGGTCGACGCCGTGTTCCGGTACGACGAAGGGAACGAGCGGCGGCATTTCGTAGAGCGGGGTCCCCGCCAGTGCCGCCAGCAGATTCCGGACGCCGGGAAGCGTCAGTTCCTCGACCGCGTAATGGGTCGTCGAATGGGCGCACAGGCACTCCGGGATTTCGCCGGCGTCGTGCCCGGGCAGCACGACCGGCAGAATCCGGCGCGTCTCCCCGGGCAGATCACGGGCGAGGTTGTCGCGGAGCATCGCGGCTTCGAGCACTTTCGCGCTCCCGGCCGCCGACGACACGCGGCCGTCCACGATGTGTTTGTACTGCGGGGAAGCGATGGCCAGCACGAACTCGGCCTGCCGGAGCTGGCCGATGGTCCACGCCGTCCAGTCCCGCCGCCGATCGGTGTACCAGACGTCCAGCTGCGCATCGACGCCGGCTTTTTCGCGCAGGAAGGTCGCGAACTCCCGGACCGCGCGATCGTGTTCGGCCGAATCGTGGGCGTAGGACACGTAGATCCGCGGCGAAGTGCCGGCTGTCCCCACTTCTGACCCTTCCCCCCGCAAGATCACGGCGGCTTGTACCCTCTCATGATCGCGAACGGGGCAGAGCCGAACGCGGTAACTGTCCGATATTTGTCCTGTTTTCCCGCTGAGGACTTCCGATGGCGAACCGGTACGACAGCCACCAGCCCGGCGACCACCCCAAGGTCTTCGTCTCCTACACCCACGACAGCGAAGAACACCGGGAAGCCGTGCTGGCGTTCGCCGATTTCCTGGTGCGCAACGGAATCGACGTGGTGTTGGACCGCTGGGCCACCGACCGGCGGCGGGACTGGCAGGCCTGGATGACCCGGAACATCACCGAGTCGGACCACGTCCTGGTCATCGCGTCCGAGGGCTACCGGCGGATGGGCGACGGGATCGGGCCGAACCACCTGAACCTGGGCGGCCAGGCGGAAGCCGCGCTGCTGCGCGACCGCCTCCAGGGCGACCGCGCGACCTGGACGGCCAAGATCCTGCCGGTGCTCCTGCCCGGCCACGGAAAACACGAGATCCCGCACTTCCTCCTGCCCAACGCGGCGGACTGGTACGAGGTGCCGGCCAACACCCCGGAGGCGGCGGATTCCCTGCTGCGCGTGCTCACCCGGCAGCCGCGGGACGTACCACCCGCGCTCGGACCTCGGCCGATCCTGCCGCCGCGGTCCGGTTCCGCACCGGCCCGGATCACCGTCCCGGGCGGGCTTCCGGTCGTTTGGCGTTCGGAGCTACTCCAGGTGCCGCAGGAACCGCCGCTGGTCGAACTGCACCTCGTCCCGGCTCCGCCCTTCCCGCGCTACGGCGTGCTCCAGCTCGAAAGGATCGGCGACGAGCTGGCAACCTCGGGGCGCGCCGCGCGGCTCTTTTCGCGGTCACGGCACATGTCCGCCGGCTCCACGGCCGACGCGGCGTGGGCGGTTTCCTCGGACCGGTGTTCCGCGCTCGGGGTGCTCCGCGGCGGCCAGCGCATGTGCTGGTTCGCTCTGCCGAGCGCGAAGGTCGGCTGGATCCTCGACCGAGCCGATCTGACTGCGAAGCTTACCGAGGTGCTGGAATTGCTCTTGCAGATCAGCCTGCCGCTTCCGGACAGCTTCGCGCCGGCGATCGCGTTGGACCCGGTGAGCACGACTCGGCTCGGGCACCTTTCCGAAGCCGACGCGCGCAGCGCATCACTGCCCTTCGTTGGTCGCGAGCGCATCAGGGTCGACACCGAAGAGGCCTTCCTCGTCGAGGAACTCCGAAGCTCGGCCCAGGACGTCGCCGAGGAGCTGGCCGCCCGGCTCGTCGTCGCCCTCAAGCGGTGATCAGCTGGGCATGGTCGCCCGAGGGGAAGTCGCGGTCAGCGTGGTGCAGGGCTTGGGCCACACCCGACGGGCTGCTCCGCCGGCTGCGGCTTCGGGCTCAGCACCCCGGCGAACACCGCCGCCAGCACGCACAGGACCACCGGCACCGCGAACGTCACGTTCAGCGGCATCCAGCGCGTCAGCCCGCCGATGAGTGCCGGGCCGGCCAGCAGGCCGACGTACCCGAGGCCGACCACGCGGGCCATCAGCGCGCCCGATGCCCGCGTGTCCAGGTTGCCCGCCGCGGTGAACAGCTGCGGGACACCTCCCGAGAGGCCCAGACCGAACAGCGCCCAGCCCACCAGGGACACCGGCACCCACGGGGCCGCCGCGGCGATCGTCAGGCCGACCGCCGCCAACGTGGCTCCGTAGCGGACGATCGCCGCCGGGCCGGCCCAAGCCGCGACGCGGTCGGTCAGGAAGCGGCCGGTCGTCATCGCCACCGCGAACGCGCCGTACGCCAGGGCCGCCGTGGATGCCGACGCGCCGAGCACCTTCTCCATGTGGAGCGCGGCCCAGTCGTTCGCGACGCCCTCCGAGAGCATCAGCGCGAGCGCCAGCAGGCCGAGCAGCCAGACCGTGCGGCCCGGCGTCCGGCGCGTGACGACCGGCCCGGCCACCTCGGGAGAGGCGGCGGCGGGCGCGTCGGCCGGCTCCATCAGGAACCGCGCCGACAGCACGGAAAGCAGCACGCAGACCAGGCCGGTGCCGGTGAGCGTCACGCCGGTGGGCACGCCCGCGCCGAGCGTCGCCGCGCCGATGACCGCGGCGATCGCGCCGCCGATCGACCACATCGCGTGGAACGCCGCCATGATCGGGCGCGGGTAGGCGCGTTCCACCACGACCGCGTGGGAGTTCATCCCGACGTCGATCGAGCCGTTGCCGAAGCCGAAGAAGGCCAGCGACAGACCCAATGCCCACCACGAGTTCGCGAACCCGGGCGCGCACACCGCGAGGCCCATCAGGATCCCGGCGGCCGGGACCAGCCGCCGGTGCCCGAGCCGGTCGACGAGCGGCCCGGCCACCTGCATGCCGGCGAACGCGGCGCCGCCGAGCACCAGCAGCAGCGCACCCAGCGTGCTGTGCGAAATGCCGGTCGCACGCTCGACGTTCGGGATGTGCACCACCCACATGCCCATCGCGAACCCGTTGAGGCCGAAGAACATGAAGGTCGCGAACCGGGCGGCGCGCGGGCGGGGCGGGACGGTCATCGGCTCTCCAAGGGGACGGCTACGTGCACGAGCACGCCGCGCTCGGTCAGCGCGGCACGCTGGTCTTCGGGCGCGCCGGGGTCGGTGATCACCACGCCGGCGCGGTCGGCGGGGCAGATGCAGGCGAGCGCGCGGCGGCCCCACTTGGCGCCGTCGGCGAGCACGATCGTCCGGGCCGCGACCTCGAGCGCGGTCCGCTTGACCTCGGCGTCGTCCAGGTCGAAGGCGGTGAGCCCGGCATCGACGCCGAGCGCGCAGGGGCTCAGCACAGCGACGTCGAACCGCAGGGCCCGCAGCGACGCCAGCGTCAGCGGGCCGACCAGGGCCTGCTCCCCCGGCCGCGCTTCGCCACCGGGCAGCAGCAGCCGGACGCCGGGCACCTCGGCCAGCTCGCGGGCGGCGTGCAGCGACAGCGGCATCACGGTGATCGGACGCCCGCGCAGCAGCCGCGCGAGCTCGAAGGCCGTCGTGCCGCGGTCGAGGACGACGGTCTCGCCGTCGTGGATCAGCTCGGCCGCCGCGGTGGCGATGGCGCGCTTCGCCGCGAGCCCGGCCGTCGCGCGGGCCGCGAACGGCGGCTCGGTCCCCGACGGCGCCGCCGGCACCGCGCCACCGTGCACCCGGCGCAGCACGCCCCGGGACGCCAGGTGGTCGAGGTCGCGGCGGACGGTCATCTCCGACGCCCCGGTCGCTTCGGCCCGCTCGGCGACGCCCACCTGAGCAGCGCCGCGCAGGCGCTCCACGATCACCTGCTGCCGCTCCGCGCTCTTCACGTCGCGATATTCGCAATCCGGGCACGCTCGCACAACCGGTTTGTTCACTCGCTCACCGTGCATGTGCGAACCACCACTGGGGCATGATGGTCGGCGTGCACGCCGCCGAGACCACCGCGACCCCGTGACCGGGGGCTACCTGAAGGGCCGGATCCGCCGCGAAGACATCATCACGGCGGCGGCCGCGGCGTACGGCGAGCTCGGCTACCACGGCTCGTCGCTGCGGGAGATCGCCAAGCGCGTCGGGATCTCGCACGCCGGCCTCCTCTACTACTTCCCCACCAAGGAAGCCCTGCTCGCCGCGGTGCTCGAACGCCGGGACGCCGACGACTCCGAGCGCGAACAGCTCACCGTGCCGCCCGGGCTCGAGGTCCTGCGCCACTTCGTCGCGCTCGCCGAGCACAACGTCCGCCACCCCGGGATCGTCGACCTCTACTCGCGGCTCGCCGCCGAAGCGGTCGCCCCGGACCACCCGGCGCACGAGTACTTCGTGCGGCACTACCGGGCCGCCCGCGACGGCGTGCACGAGTCGTTCGAGGCCCTCGCCGCCCGCGGCGAGCTGCGGGACGGCGTCGAGCCCGGGCCGGCGGCGCTGACCTTCATCGCCCTGATGGACGGCCTGCAGGTGCAGTGGCTGACCGTGCCCGGCGACGTCGACCTGGTCGGCTCGCTGCGTTTCTACCTGCAGAACCTGCTCACCGTCCCGCTCTAGAGGGTCTTCGCGTACGGGTCCCACCCCGCCGGCAGCAGCGGCGGGACCTCGATGGTGCTCTCGACCTCCACGCTCTGCCCGCGCGTCATGGATTCGTCGATGGCCAGCATCGCGTCGAGCACGTGGTAGGCCAGCTCGCCGGACGCGCGTTCCGGCACGCCCGCGCGGATGGCCCGGGCCAGTTCCAGCGCGCCGGTGCCGCGCGAAGCCGCGTGTCCCTGCGGCGCCAGCTCTTCCGGCTCGTCGCGGTCGAGCAGGTGCAGCCGGGTCGGCTCGTCGAACCGGTTGGGGTCCGGCAGCACGGCCGTGCCGAGCGTGCCGGTCAGCTCGGCCAGCGCGGGCCGCTTGAGCGCCGAGTCGAAGCTCAGGACCAGCTGCGCGGAAGCGCTTTCGAACTCGACGAGCGCGGTGACCGTCGTCGGCACCAGCACCGGGAACTCGGTGCCGGCCCGCGGCCCGGATCCGACGACCCGGGTGTCCCGCGCCCGCCCGCCGGCCCCGGTGACGCGCCGGATCGGGCCGAGCAGGTGCACCAGCATCGTCAGGTAGTACGGGCCCATGTCGAGCAGCGGGCCGCCGCCGGGCTGGAAGTAGAACTCCGGCGCCGGGTGCCACAGCTCCGGCCCCGGCACCTGGAACAGCGCCAGCGCGGTGAGGGGACGGCCGATCCGGCCCGCGTCGACGGCGTGGCGCGCGGTCTGCAGCGCGGCGCCGAGCACGGTGTCGGGCGCGCTCGCCAGGCGCAGGTTCTTCTCCCGCGCGCGATCGAGGAGCTTGCGGCCGGTCTGGCGGTCCAGCGCCAGGGGTTTCTCCGTCCACACGTGCTTGCCCGCTTCCAGCGCGGCGAGCCCGACCTCGACGTGCGCGGCCGGGACGGTCAGGTTGACGACCAGTTCGACGTCCGGGTCGGCCAGCAGTTCCGCCACCGTGCCCGCGCGCGGCACGCCGTGTTCGGCCGCGCGCGCCGCCGCGCGGGCGGTGTCGAGGTCGGCGACCCGCACCACGCGGACGTCCGGGAAGGCGGTGAGGTTTTCGAGGTAGGTGCCGCTGATGACGCCGGTGCCGATGATCCCGACACCGACCGGCCCGCCGGTCACCGGTCCGCGCCGCTCAGGAAGGCGTGGCTGGCCGCGATGGCCTCGAAGAGGTCGCCGGCCGGGCCACTGTAGGCGTCGAACTCGACCACGCGCAGCGCGTCCGGCGCGGCGGCGAGCACGTCGGCGACCGGCACCCGGCCCTGGCCGGCCGGGACCTGGCCGGTGGCGTCGGTGGCGAGGCCGCCGTCCTTGACGTGGATGGCCCGCACCCGGTCGCCGAGGCGCCGCAGCAGGGCGGGCGCGTCCTCGCCGCCCGCGGTGGCCCAGTAGGTGTCGACCTCGAGGGCGACCGCCGGGTCGAGCTGCTCGGCGAACACCTCGAAGGCGCTGCGGCCGTCGATCCGGGATTCCAGTTCCCACCAGTGGTTGTGGTAGCCGACGGCGACGCCGTGCTCGGCCGCGAGCTTCGCGGCGGCGTTGAGCCCCTCCGCCGTGGCCGCGATGTCGGCGGGCTCCTGCCACCGCTCGGCCGGCACGAAGGGGTCGATCACCAGGCCGATGCCCAGCTCGGCCGCGGCGGCGAAGACGGCGTGCTGGTCGGCGCCGAGCAGCTGCGCGTGGGCGGTCGGGGCGGTCAGGCCGTTGGCGGGCAGCCCGGCCCGCAGGGCCTCGGCGTTTTCGAGGACGCCGTACGGCTCCACCTGCGTGAAGCCGATCGCGGCGAGCCGCCGAAGGGTGTCGGCGGGATCGGCCGCGAACGCGTCTCGGACCGAATACAGCTGCACGGAAGGCTCGCTCATCACCGGCTCCTCCACTTCCCCGTGGCGGCCGTCCGCCACGGCTTCTCAATTTCTACCACCTGGTCAAAATTGCCACCAGGGGCTGTCAACCGGACGGCCGCGTGCGGCGGCTCACGCCGGACGGGGTTTTGGCAAGCGCCCGATGGGGCAGTAACGCCGAGAGCAGGAAGCCAGGTCGATCCCGGGAGGTGCCGGCAAGTGGACAGGGCAGGGGACGAAAGGGACACCGCGGCCGCCGTCGGGCGCCCGTCGTCCCGTCGCGACCTGACGGACCTGTCCGAAGCCGCGCGCGACCTCGACCGGCGGATCGAGCAGCACCTCGAGCGGCTGCGCCGCGAACGCGCCCAGCGCGCCGCGGACATCCCCGGCCAGCGGCTCCGCCCGAGCGGCTGAGGGAGCCACCTCGGGTTCACCCCGCGGACGCGACCTACTACGCTGGGTGGCCCAACGCCGCACGCCACGCCGCACCCCACGCCGCACCCCACAGTCCTGCGAGGTCGCCATGTCCGACACGCCGTCCGCGCTGTCCCCGAGCCAGACGCCGGTGGGCGTCGACCCGGCCCGGCCGAGCATCGCGCGGATCTACGACGGGTTCCTCGGCGGCAACAACTTCTACGAAGTCGACCGCATGGTGATGGAGAAGATCCGCACGGCGGTCCCGGAAGCGGTCGACATCGCCCGCGGCAACCGCGGGTTCCACAACCGCGCGCTGCGAATGCTGGCCGGCCAGACGAAGATCAGCCAGTTCGTCGACTGCGGCTCCGGGCTGCCGACGGCCGAGAACACCCACCAGATCGTGCAGCGCATCGACAAGGACAACACGGTCGTCTACATCGACAACGACCCGGTGGTCCTCGCCCACGGCCGCGCGCTGCTCGTCGAGAACGACTTCACGCACATGGTCGAGGCGGACATCTTCCAGCCGCAGGAAGTGCTGGGCCACAAGGAAGTCCTGGCGCACGTCGACTTCTCCGAGCCGGTCGCCCTGCTGCAGGTGGGCACGATGCACCACTACGAAGGCGACGGCGTCTTCGACATCATGCGCGAGTACATCGACGCGCTGGCACCCGGCTCGTACGTGGTGCTGTCGCACTTCTTCGACCCCGAAGTGCCGGAGCTGACCGAGATCGCGAAGCGGATCGAGCAGATCCTCGTGCAGGGCCCGCTCGGCGCCGGCCGCTTCCGCACCCGTGGGGAAATCGAAGCGATGCTGGCCGGCCTCGAGATCGTGCAGCCGAACGCGACGTCCGCGCCGGGCATGGCGGTCTGCGACGAGTGGTGGCCGGACGGCCCCCGGCTCACGCCGCTGAGCGACTCGGCCAAGTGCGTCGCCGGGATCGTCGGCTACAAGCGGTAGCGCCTCACCCCTCCTCGGCCGGCTCTTCGGCCGGGGCCGCCTCGCCGCGCACCCACTTCAGCTTGACCTCGAACTGGCCCTGCAGCCCGGTCCGCGCGATCACGGCCCCGGCTTGGGCGTCCAGTTTGACGCCGAACTTGAGCTCAACCTCGTCCGGGCCCAGATCGCGGAACTGCGCCAGTGCGGCGGACGCGGCCGCGCGGACCTCGCTCAGCGCGTGCTCGAAGGTCGTGGTCGCCTTGCGGAGCACCCCCGACGGCACCGACGCCTGTTCCAGGCCCGGTTCCCCTTCGACCTCGACGACCACCGAACCGCCGCCGTCCAGCGGGAACCGCACGAACTCCTGCACCGGATCTCCTTCTCCTCAACGGTCTAGCACGGCAGGTCGAGCCATTGGTCCTCACCGATGCCCTGGCGCACCTGCTCGAGCTTGTCGAGCAGGAAGGGCAGCCGGTCGGGACGGGCCAGGTACTCCAGCACCGCCTGGTAGAACGCGCTGGTCATCGCCGAGGGCATCAGGTCCGACGCGTCGAAGCACAGGTCGCCGTCGCCGGCAAGGGTCGCCGCGATCCGCCGGGTCACCTCGCTGCGGTAGACGTCCGGCCCGGCCAGGTGCTGGTGCACCGAGAACGTCGTCCCGCCGGACGGCCAGATCCGCTGGCTCTCCGCCCCGGCCAGGTAGGCCATGAGCCGGCGCGCCGCCGGGGTGTCGCGGAACATCCCGGCGAGGTCGGCCGAGACCTCGGACGTGCCGGCGCCGCCGGCGCCGGGGAACGGGAAGAACCGGAAGTCCCGGTCGGGGACCGGCGGCCCGCTCGCGCGCCGGATCGCGGTGTACCCGCCGATCGCGAACGAGCCGAGGTGCTCCAGCGCGCACCCGGGCGGGTCGGCGAACATCGCGCGGCCGGCGTCGGCGAACGACGTCAGCAGCGCCGCCGTGCTGCCGCCGCGGACCGCGCCCGGCGCGAGGACCAGCGTGCCCCAGCTGCGCCAGGCGTCCACCATCGCCGCGTCGGTCCAGGGCAGCCGGCCCGCGGTCCAGCTGCGGTAGACGTCCGGTCCGGCGCGGTGCAGCAGGATGTCCTCCAGCCAGTCCGTGCCGGGGAACCCGGAGTTCGGCGGGGCGCCCATGCCGAGGCACCACGGCCGCTGCCCGGCCGCGGCCAGCCGCCGGGACGTCGTGACGAGTTCGTCCCATGTGGACGGTATCGGCCCGGGGAACGACTTCGGCGTGTACCAGACGATGCTCTTCAGGTCGGCCTTCACCACGACCGCGTACACGGCGTTCTCGCCGAGCTGCTGCAGCTTCCGCCACTGCGGGCTGTACGCGGCGGCCGCCTCCGCACCGAGGACCGCGTCGAGCGGCTTCACGTCCCCGGAGCGCACGTACCCGGCGAGCTCGGCCGGGTTCGACAGCACCGCCACGTGGGGCGGGGTGCCCTGCTGCAGGTCGCCGCGCAGGACCTGGTTCTGCGCGCGGGTGCCCTGGTAGTCCACCGGGATCCCGGTCGCCTGGGTGAACCCGTCGAGCACCTGCCGGAACGCCTTCTGCTCGTCGCCGGTCCACGGCCCCAGCACCGTCACCGGCTCCGGGCCGCTCCCGGTGGAGCACCCGGACAGCAGCAGGACGACGGCCAGCACCAGAGCGGCGCAGCGCTTCACGACGCCCTCCTCGCGCGGAACCGGTATTCGTCGAGCCGGGGTTGCAGGCCGCTCACCGCCAGAACGCCGATCCCGGCGGCCAGCACGGGAATCCCGTAGCCGAGCGCGCCGGTCCAGCCCGGTTCGGTGAGCCCCGGCCCGAGCAGCGCGGCCTCGTCGACCTCGTCCGGCGGCGCGACCGCGGCGCCGGGCGGGGTGGTCGCCGTGGCCGCGCTGGCCGCCACGACG
>NZ_JBSGJD010000196.1:0-19273 GCF_053605405.1 Amycolatopsis sp. NPDC003861 | reverse complement strand
TTGGGGCCGGAACTCACGAGTTCCGGCCCCAATCACGCGAGATCCGGGTTTGAACACGCGAGTTACGTGCTCATTCACCGGCCTGGGTCTTCGCGTACGCCTCGAGAGTGGCCAGCTGGGCCGGGTCGAGGCTCGGCCGGACCGTCTTCCGGGCCGTCTCCAGGTGGGCCGCGGTGACTTCGCGGGCCTCCAGGGACTCGCGCATCGCCGTCAACGCCGCTTCGCGGATCAGGGCCGCGCAGTCGGCCGCCGAGTAACCGTCCAGAGTGGACGCCACCGCGGCGAGGTCGACGTCCTCGGCAAGCGGGGTGTTCTTCGAGCTGGCCGCAAGGATCGCCGCACGGGCTTCGGCGTCCGGCGGCGGCACGTAGACGCGGCGCTCGAGCCGTCCGGGCCGCAGCAGCGCCGGGTCGACCAGCTCCGGCCGGTTCGTCGCACCCAGCACCACGACCTCGCGCATCGGCTCGACGCCGTCGAGCTCGGTGAGCAGGGCGGCGACCACGCGGTCGGCGACGCCGGAGTCGGACGACTGGCCGCGGCGCGGGGCCAGCGCGTCGATCTCGTCCAGGAAGATCAGCGCGGGCGCGGCTTCGGCGGCCCGGCGGAACAGCTCGCGCACCGCGCGCTCGGACTCGCCGACCCACTTGTCCATCAGCTCGGCGCCCTTGACCGCGAAGACGTTCAGCGCGCCGGTGCCGGCCAGCGCCCGCACGAGGAACGTCTTGCCACCGCCGGGCGGCCCGTACAGCAGCACCCCGCGCGGCGGTTCGACGCCGAGCCGGGCGAACGAGTCCGGGTATCGCAGCGGCCACAGCACGGCCTCGGTCAGGGACTGCTTGACGTCGACCATGTTGCCGACGTCGTCCAGGGTCAGGCCGCCGGTGGTCAGGTTGTCCGAAGTGGACATCGAGACCGGCCGGACGGTGGCCAGCGCGTCCAGCAGGTCCTGCTGTGAGATGCGCGGCTCGTCGGTGTCGCGCTGGCGCAGGGCGGCGCGCAGGGCCGCGTCGCGGCGCAGCGCGATCAGGTCCGCCGCGACGAAGCCCGGCGTCCGCTCGGCGAGGACGCCGCAGTCGATGCCCGAGTCGAGCGGGACGTCGCGGAGCAGGACGTTCAGGAGCTCACGGCGGGTTTTCGCGTCCGGGAGAGCCAGGCCGAGCTCGCGGTCCAGCAGGTCGGCGGCACGCAGCCGCGGGTCGGCGGACTCGGCGCGGGCGGTCGTCGCGACGACCGCGAATCGCTCCCTCCGCAGCGCCGTCCGCAGCTCCTCCAGCACGACCGTGGCCACCGGCGGGGGAGTCGTCGCGGGCAGCAGCGCGTCGACGTCGGTGAGCAGGAGGACCGAGGGGCCTTCGGCGCCGCGGACGGCCTCGCGCAGGCGCGCGACGGCGACGTTCGGGTCCAGCACCGCGAGGTTCGGCGCGGCCAGCGGGACGATCCCGATCCCGGCGTCGTGGGCCACCGAGCGCACCAGCGTCGCCTTGCCGACGCCTTCGGGGCCGGACAGCAGGACGCCGAGGTGGGCGGGCGCGCCGAGGCGGGCCAGCAGCTCGGGCCGGTGGAAGGCGAGGTCGAACCACTCGGCGAGCTTGCGCGCGGCGGCCTCGGCACCGACCAGGTCGGCCAGCGGGACGGCGGCTTCCTCGACCGTGACGGCGACCTCGTCTTCGACGATCTCGGCGTCGATCCACTCCTCGGCCGCGGTGACGGCGGAGGTGCGGACCAGCGCGGTCGCCGTCCGGGGCGCGGCGGGCTCCTTCGCCGGCTGCGCGCCGTCGCGCCAGGTGACCACTGTGGACGGTCCAACCGCGACGGTGCCGGCCGGTTCGGTGGCGGTGACGGTGAGCAGCTCGTTCGTCCAGGTCGCCCCGATCGCGCGGGACAGCTGGCCGCGGAGCCCGGCCGGGTCCGACCCCGGTGACGGGGCGAGGTCCTGGGGCAGCAGCGAAACGGCGTCGCCGACGGTGAGGACCTTGCCGATCAGGGCGAGCCGCAGCATGTGCGGGCTGACCGAGACGCTGGCCAGCCGCGACCCGGCGACGGTGACCGTCTTGGCGGCCGCGACGTCGGCGGGCGCGACGACGACCTCCGCGCCCTCGGTGACGCCGAGGTTCGACATGGTGACGTCGTCGGTGAGCACCACCCCGGGCACGCCGGTCTCGTCGGCGGGCGCGGCGAGCGCGGCGCTGACCCGCGCCCCGGTGAGGTGGACGGCGTCCCAGGCCCGCAGGCCCAGCGCGTCGAGGACTTCGGGGTGCAGCCGGACGACGCCGCGGCGGGTGTCCAGCGCCGACGGCGTGTGCCGGACGGTCAGCGTGATCTGGGGGTGGCTCACGCCGTTCACCCTAGCGAGCCGTCGCTCCCCGAGGACCTCGTGTCGACCCTCCGATCACGCGAGTCGACCCCTCGATCACGGATCTCGCGTGATCGGAGGCGTAACCCGCGTGATTGGAGACGTAACTCGCGTGATTGGGGAGCGATCTCGCGTGATTGGAGGGGCGACACGTTATTTGCGGCGGAGGCCGATCTGGCGCCAGGAGCGGCGGCGCTGGCCGTTTTCCGAGGTGACGCGGGGGGTGCGGGCCGTCTCGCGGGGGAGGCGGACGGCGCGCATGGCCGCGCCCGCGACGCGGCGGCGCAGCGGCGGGCGCAGGCCGAGGCGGCGGGTGGAGCGGGCGCGGCGGATCGCGCGGCGCTCGCTCGGGGGGACCGTCCAGGCCTCCGGGTGGGCCGCCAGCCAGCGGTGCCGGTGGATCGAGTACGGGATGTGCGCCAGGTACAGCACCATCGCCACCAGCAGCGCGACCAGCGGGAACTGGATGATCGCCGCGGCCAGCAGCGCCACCCCCAGCAGCAGCGGGGCGATCGCCTTCGGCGGGGCCTTGACCGTCTTCAGCGACAGCGTCGGGATGCGGCTGATCAGCAGGGCCGCGATGGCGACCGTCCACGCCCACACGACGTACTGCGACGACCACCACCCCTCGCCCCACTGCAGGTACGCCACCAGCGGCAGCATCCCCAGCAGGCCGCCCGCGGGCGCCGGGACACCGACGAAGAACTCGCTCGCGTACGGCGGTTGCTCGGTGTCGTCCAGCAGCGTGTTGAACCGGGCCAGCCGCAGGATCATGCAGACGGCGAAGATCAGCGACGCCACCCAGCCGATCCGGTCCGCGCCCGTCTGCCACACGTAGATCACCAGCGCCGGCGCGACGCCGAACGAGATGCCGTCGGACAGCGAGTCGAGCTCCGCGCCCATCTTCGACGTCGCGTCCAGCAGCCGCGCGATCCGGCCGTCCAGGCTGTCGAGCACCGCCGCGATGCCGATCGAGGCGATCGCCATCGCGTAGTTCCTGGTCAGCGCGAACTGCACGGCCGACAGGCCCGCGCACAGCGCCAGCACGGTGATGGCGTTCGGCAGCAGCCGGACACCCGGGGTGGTCACGCGGACCATCGATCAGCCCTTCGAAGAAGACGCAGGGAGTTCCGCGATGACCGTCTCGCCGCCGATCGTGCGCTGGCCCTTGCTGACCAGCACCGTCGAGCCCGGCGGGAGGTAGAGGTCGACCCGCGAGCCGAACCGGATGATGCCGTACGTCGACGCGGCGGCGACCTTGTCGCCCTCCCGGATCTCGCAGAGGATGCGGCGCGCGACCAGGCCGGCGATCTGCACGACGACGAGCTCGTGGCCGTCTTCGGTGCGCATGAGCACGGAGTTGCGCTCGTTGTCGTCGCTCGCCTTGTCCAGGTCCGCGGACAGGAACTTGCCCGGCCGGTAGGCGACCCGCTCGATCACGCCGTTCGCCGGCACGCGCTGGACGTGCACGTCGAACACCGAGAGGAACACCGAGACGCGCATCCGCGGCTCGGCCGGCAGGCCGAGCTCGGCGGGCGGGACGGCTTCCTCGATCAGCGACACGAGACCGTCGGCCGAGGCGAGCGCGACGCCGTCACGCGGCGGCGGGACCCGCTTCGGCTCGCGGAAGAACGCGGCCACGGCCACCGTCGTCAGCGCGCCCAGGACCCCGAGGCGCTTGGAGAACCGGCGCGCGAGCAGGGTCGCGGCGACGCCGCCCGCCACGAACGGGCGACCGGCGGGGTGCATCGGCGGCAGCGTCTCGCGGGCGAGCTGGAGGGCGTGGGCGACGGGGTTGCCGGCGGAATCCGGCCGGGTGCCGCTCATGGTCGGGTCCCCTGGTTTCGTGTCGGAAGAACGGGTCGGCGCCGGGGTCCGGCGGCCGCGTACGGGCGCCCCCACGCTACCGCTGCCCCAGGTGAGCGTGTCCGCGCGCCCCTGCCGGACTCCTCCGGGAGGGGGTCACCGCGACGGGTGGGAAAGATCGCCGCGTCGTAACACAAGGTCGATTTCGCCGATGACACTGAGTAGTTGCCGCCGTTCGGGGCGCTGCCCCGCCTGACCTGTGAGGACCGATGAGCGACCGCCGCGATCCCGCCGAAGCCCGGCTTCGCGAGCTTCTGGGCGCGTGGCGTCGGGAGATCGACGAGGTGCCCGTGCCGTCGCTCGTCGACCCGCTGCGCGCGGTCGACGTCGTCATCGAGGCGTGGAAGGCGAAGAACCGGGGCCGGGTGCATCCGCCCCCCGACGGCGCACGCACCCGGCCACCGGGAGATGCGCGTGAGGGAGCAGTTTAGCGGCGAACGGCCCGTTGATCACCGTTCGTTCGGCGAAAGTTACCAACGGTCATTCGGACGCCGGGCCAGACCGCTCGCGAGCCGCAGGATCGCCAGCAGCACGACCGCGCCGAGGATGGCCACGCCGAAGCTCGGGAAGTCGAAGTCGAACGTCTTCGCCTGGCCGGTCGCGAGCCGGTAGAGCAGCCCGCCCAGGGCGGCGCCGACGACCCCGACGAGCACGCTGACCAGGCAACCCTGCCGCCGCCGCTCGCGGCCGCCGACGACCAGGTTCGCGGCCCAGCCGACGATCGCGCCGAAGATCACCCATGCGACGAAACCCATGACCGAAGCTTACGGGAGGCGACGCACAAGCACCATTGCACAAGAACTCTTGTACAATTACTCTTGTGTGTCATGAGCGACGACATCCGGGAGATCCGGGATTCGAAGGTGCTGGCCGCGATGTCCCACCAGCTGCGGCGCCGGCTCCTGGAACTGCTCCACCTCGACGGCCCGGCGACGGCGTCGGTCCTCGCGGCGAAGACCGGCCAGGCGGTCGGCAACGTCAGCCACCACATGAAGGTGCTGGCCGCCGCGAAGCTGGTCGAAGAAGCTCCGGAGCTGGCCCGTGACCAGCGAGAACGCTGGTGGAAGCGCAGTGCGAGGACACTGCGGTGGGCCGCGGCCGACTTCCCGGGCGACCCGGTCGCCGAAGCCGCCGAGGTCCTCGTGCTCGACCACCAGACGGCGGTCGCCCGCGAATGGATCGCGAACCGCGAGACCTACCCGGAGGAGTGGCGCGGGGCGCCGTTCAGCATCGACACCTGGGTCCGGTTGTCGCGCGAAGAACTCGACGAGCTCAACGAGCGGATCTTCCTCCTGATCAGCGAGTTCGAGAACCGCACCGAACCGGGGGACGGCGTCGAGCGCCGCCCGGTCTTCTTCGCCGCGCGAGCGTCGCTGGGCAAGCCGTGAAGGGGCTCTGGGAGAACCGGGACTTCCGGCTGCTCTGGACCGGCGAGACCACGAGCATGCTCGGCAGCATGGTCGCGACGACGGCGTTGCCGCTGGTCGCCGTGGTCACGCTGCAGGCGAGCACCTTCCAGGTCGCGCTGCTGACGGCGGTCGCCTGGCTGCCGTGGCTGATCGTGGGCCTGCCCGCCGGCGCGTGGGTCGACCGGCTGGCGAAGCGCCCGGTCATGCAGGTGTGCAACGTCGTCTCGATGCTGGTGTTCGGCAGCGTCCCGGTCGTCGCGGCCTTCGGGCTGCTGACCATGCCGTACCTGCTGGCCGCCGCCCTGCTCGGCGGGGTGGCGAAGGTGTTCTTCACGCTCGCCTACCGGGCCTACCTCCCGGTCCTGGTCGGCGATGGCGAACTGCTCGAAGCCAACGCGAAGCTCCAGGGCAGCGAATCCGCGACCCAGGTCGGCGGGCCGGGCCTGGCCGGGCTGCTGGCCCAGGCGTTCGGCCCGGTCAGCGGCGTCCTGGCGGACGCGATCAGCTTCGGGGTCTCCGTGCTGTGCGTGAAGGCGATCCGGGCGCGCGAGACCGTCGTGCCCGCCGAGCGCACGCCGTTGCGCGCCCAGATCGCCGAGGGCCTGCGGTTCGTCGCGGGCGACCGGTACCTGCGGTCGCTGATCACCTTCGGCGCCGTCTCGAACCTCGCGCTCACCGGCTACAGCGCCATCCAGATCGTGTTCCTGTCCCGGACGCTCGGCGCCGCCCCCGGGCTCGTGGGGCTGGTGCTGGCGCTGGGTGCGTCCGGCGGGGTGCTCGGCGCGGCCGGGGCCGGACGGCTCGCCGCGCGCCTCGGCGCCGTGCGCGCGTGGCTCCTGTGCGAGGCCTTCGCGGCACCGATGCTGTTGCTCGGGCCGTTGAGCGGCCCCGGCTGGGGCCTGGTGCCGTTCGGGCTCGCGCTGTTCGGGGTGTGCGCCGGGGTCGTCGCCGGCAACGTGCTGGTCACGACGTTCCGGCAGCAGTACTGCCCGCCCGAGCTGTTCAGCCGGGTCAACTCCAGCATGTCGATCGTCAACTACGGGTCGATCCCGGTGGCCGGCGTCCTCGGCGGCGTGCTGGGCGAGGCGCTCGGCATCCGCGCGACGCTCTGGGTGGCCGCGGCGATCTCGATCCTCGCGCTGCCGCTGCTCGCGCCCTACTGGAAGCTGCGAGACTTCCCGGTCAGAGCAGCAGCACGTCCACCTCTTCCCCTTCCGCAGCCGATGTGACGTCCTCCGGGAGCACGATCAGGCAGTTGGCCTGGGTGAACGCGGCCAGCAGGTGCGAGCCCGGGCCGCCGCGCGGGCCGACGATGCCGGTGACCTCCCGGTCGGACGGGGTGAACACGCCCCGGCGGTACTGGCGGCGCCCGGACGGCGAGGTCATCGCCTCGGTCAGCCGGGCCCGCACCCGCCGCCGCGAGACGTCGGTGTGGCCGAGCGCGGTCAGGATCGCCGGGCGCAGGAACGCCTCGAAGGACACCAGCACGCTGACCGGGTTGCCGGGCAGCGCCACCACGGGCACGTCGTGCCAGCGCCCGCTGCCCTGCGGCCCGCCCGGCTGCATGGCGATCTTCGCGAACTCGACGCCCTGGCCGGTCAGGGCGTCCTTCACCACTTCGTACGCGCCCGCGCTGACGCCACCGGAGGTGACCAGCAGGTCGGCGCCCGCCAGCTTCGGCTCGATGACCTTGCGGAACTCCTCGACGTCGTCGACGACGCTGCGGACCACCTCGACCTCGCAGCCGAGGCCGCGGATCGCCGCGGCGAGCATCACGCTGTTGGACTCGTAGATCTGGCCGTGGCGCAGCGGGGCGGGCGCGTCGATCAGCTCGGTGCCGGTCGAGGCCACCACCACCCGCAGCGGCCGGTGCACCCGCACCTCGGCGAGGCCGACCGCGGCCGCGAGGCCCAGCTGCGAGTGGCCCAGCACGGTTCCGGCGTGCAGGGCGATGTCGCCGTCGACGACGTCCTCGCCGGAGCGGCGGATGTGCGCGCCCTCGCGAGCGGGCGCCGAGATGGTCACCTGCGCCGTGCCGCCGTCGGTGTCCTCGACCATCACGACGGCGTCCGCGCCCGGGGGCAGCGGCGCGCCGGTCATGATCCGGTGCGCGGTGCCCGGCTCCAGGGGCCGGACGTCGACCCGGCCCGCCGGGATGTCGTCGGCGACCGGCAGGGTCACCGGGGCGGTGGTGACGTCGGCCGCGCGGACCGCGTAGCCGTCCATCGCGGAGTTGTCGAAGGGCGGCAGCGAGACGCCGGCGCGCACGTCTTCGGCCAGGACGAGGCCGGCCGCGGCGGCGAGGGGCAGCGTGGTCGCGGGGGCCGTGCCGAGGAGCGCGGCGACGCGGTCGCGGTAGTCGTCGACGGAGATCACCGGACCATCCTCCCCGCCATCGGCGGGCGTGCAAGACTCTGCCCCGTCACAGGCACGCCGTTTGGGGAGCACGCATGCAGGTCGGAATCCGTCAACAGCCTTCGTTCGCCGTCGCCCGGCTGATGCTGGCGCCCGGCGAGCCGTGCCAGGTCGAGTCCGGCGCGATGATGGCGACCAGCTACGGCGTGCAGGTGCAGTCGCAGGCCCAGGGCGGGATCATGAAGGGGCTCGGCCGCGCGTTCCTCTCCGGCGAGTCCTTCTTCATCTCCACCTTCACCGCCCCGCCGAACGGCGGCTGGGTCGACGTCGCCGCCAACCTGCCCGGCGACATCCAGGTGATCACCCTCGACGGCCGCACCGGCTGGGCCGTCACCCGCGGCTGCTGGCTCGCGTCGTCGCACGGCGTCCAGACCGAGACGAAGTGGGGCGGGATGAAGAACCTGATGGGCGGCGAGGGCGGCTTCCTGACCCACGCCACCGGACAGGGCCAGCTGCTCGTGTCCTGCTACGGCGCGGTCGAGACGATCACGCTGCAGCAGGGCGAGATGGTGACCATCGACACCGGGCACGTCGTCGCCTACGCCGACACCGTGCAGTACCAGATCCGGAAGGTCGCGCAGGGCATCATCCAGTCGATGAAGAGCGGCGAAGGCCTGGTGTTCGACTTCGTCGGTCCCGGCCAGATCATGACGCAGACGCGCAACCCGTCCGCGCTGATCAGCTGGATCGTCTCCCACGTCCCGTCTCGCTGATGCGCGTCCAGACCCGGCACACGCCCGGCTTCGGGGTCGCCCGCGTCCTGCTGGACCCGGGCGAGGCCGTCCGCGCCGCGCCGGAAACCCTGCTCGCCAGCCGGTTCGGCGTCTCCGAGGCGCCGGCCGGCCGGGCCGGTGCCCGCACGGGCAAGAGCGCGGTGTTCGTCTACACCGCGCCCTCCGACGGCGGCTGGATCGACTTCGCGCCGCTGCGCCCCGGCGACGTCTACCCGCTCGACGTCGGCGGCGGCACGGGCTGGTCGGTGCACCGCGACGCGGTCCTGGTGCGGCCGTCGTCGGTCCGGCACGACACCGGCTGGGGCCCGCTGCAGCAGCTCTTCGGCGCCGATTCGGGGTTTCTCGAGCACTACAGCGGAACCGGGCCGCTGGTGCTGGCCGCGCCCGGCCCGGTGGACGCGTTCGAGCTCGGCCAGGGCGAGCTCGTCACGGTCCGGCCGGACTACCTGCTGGCCTACCCCGACACCGTCCAGTGCCGGTTGCGGGCCCTCGATCCGGGTGGGCCGCAGTCGTTGCGCACCGGCGAAGGGCTCGCCCTCGACTTCGCCGGGCCCGGGACGGTGCTCGTGCACGCGCGGAACAGACGCCTTTCGGGTTCGTGATCTTCGGACGAATTGCCCATTGCCGAGGGGAATAATTCCGGTAGCGTGATTGGCACTTCCGCCGCTGGCCTCCGCTCGGGCCAGCGGATCCTTTGTGCTGAGGGAGGGCGCCGTGGCTGTCGGCACCGTCAAATGGTTCAACTCGGAAAAGGGCTACGGGTTCATCGAATCCACGGAGGGGCCGGACGTGTTCGTCCACTATTCGGCCATCCAGTCCGAAGGATTCCGCACTCTGGACGAAGGCGACCGCGTCGAGTTCGAAGTGCAGTCGGGCCGGGACGGCCGTAGCCAGGCAGCCGACGTCCGAAAGGTTTCGTAACACGCCCGTCGGGTGATCGGTGAACCCCCGGCAGGCGCCGAACCAGGGGCGTTAGGCTGCGGGCGTGACAGGCGATGTGTCGGGGGACCTCACCGGTCGCCGGCTGGGCAACTACCGCATCGACGGGGTGCTCGGCAAAGGCGGCATGAGCGTGACCTACAAGGCCACGGACGTGCGGCTCGGCCGCAAGGTGGCCCTGAAGGTCATCGGTGACCACCTCGGGGCCGACGCCGAGTTCCGCGAACGGTTCGTCGACGAGGCGCGCAACACGTCCGCGATCGACCACGCCAACGTCGTGCCGCTGTACGACTTCGGCGAGCTCGACGGCATGCTCTACATCGCCATGCGCATGGTCGACGGCGGCGATCTCGCCGGGTTGATCTCCGGCGGCCCGATCGCGCCGGCGCGCGCACTGACGATGCTCGACCAGGTCGCCGACGCCCTCGACACGCTGCACAACCGTGGTCTGGTCCACCTCGACGTCAAGCCGGCGAACGTGCTGGTGACGAAGAAGGAGACCTCGCGCGAGCACGTGTACGTCGCCGACTTCGGGCTGACCCGGCGCGGCGCGACCGGGCACCGGACGCGCGGCGGCGACTTCCTCGGCTCGCCCACCTACGCGGCCCCCGAGCACCTGCGCGGGGAGCCACTGGACGGGCGCACCGACCAGTACGCACTGACGTGCGTCCTCTACGCCTGCCTCACCGGCAGCCCGCCGTTCAAGGGTGACGTCCCGACGGTGATCAAGGGCCACCTCAACGGCGAGCCGCCGGCGATCTCCCGCGCCGTCGCGCTGCCGCCGGCGATCGACGAGGTGATCCGGCGCGGCATGGCCAAGAACCCGGCCGACCGGTACCCCAGCTGCGTCGAGATGGTCGCGGCCGCCCGCCGCGCGCTCGGCCCCCTCGCCACGTCGGACACCCCGCCGGGACCGCCCGGGTCCCATTCGGGCGGAATCCCCGCGCCGCAGCGCCCTGGTCAGGTACAACAGGGGCCGCACCAGAACAGCGCACCGCAGGGAGAGGGGGCCCCCGTGCACCCGTACGGAGGACAACAGCAGCCCGGCTACGGCCAGGGGCCGCACGGTCCGGGTGGGCCAGGTGGGCCGCAGGGCCCGCCGCCGGGGATGCCGCCGCAGGGTCCGCCGCCCGGCTACGGCTACCCGCAGCAGCAGGGGATGCCGCCGCAGGGAATGCCACCCCAGGGCCCGCCGCCCGGGTACGGCTACCCCCAGCAGCCGGGCATGCCCCCGCCGGGCTACGGCCAGGACCCGATGCGGCTGCGCCCGCCGATGCCCGCGGGCGGCGCCGGCGCGTTCGAGCAGCCGAAGAGCGGCGGCGGCAAGAAGTGGCTCTTCGTCGTGCTGGGCCTGGTCGTGGTGGCCGGCCTGGTCGTCGGCGCGATCTTCCTCTTCAGCGACAGCGGCAGCGGTGGGGGCGGCCAGACGCCCGCGCCGAACATCCCGGTCGGCCCCGACGGCGGCTCGTCGACGAACGCGCCGTCGTCGCTGAACGCGCCCCCGACGTCGATCTCCATCAAGCCGAGCTCCTGATCGTGCGACGCTGAGCTGGGTTTCTTGCACTCTCCCCCCGAGAGTGCTAAACACGAACTTGGCACTCGACGCCGTCGAGTGCCAAAGGTCGGGACGGTGAGGCTGACCCCCACCCGGGTCCAGTCGTCCGTCGCGGGCACCGAGCCTGGCCGAGGAAAGAGTCCTGCTGCCGCCGCTGCAAGTACCCAGCGCGGCGGTGGCGCCCAATACCGGAGGACCACACCGCAATGGCCAAACTGATCGCGTTCGACGAGGACGCCCGCCGCGGTCTCGAGCGCGGCTTGAACACCCTCGCCGAAGCCGTCAAGGTGACCCTCGGCCCGCGGGGCCGGAACGTCGTGCTCGAAAAGAAGTGGGGCGCGCCGACCATCACCAACGACGGTGTCTCCATCGCCAAGGAGATCGAGCTCGAGGACCCGTGGGAGAAGATCGGGGCCGAGCTCGTCAAGGAGGTCGCCAAGAAGACCGACGACGTCGCGGGTGACGGCACCACCACCGCCACCGTGCTCGCCCAGGCCCTCGTCCGCGAGGGGCTGCGCAACGTCGCCGCCGGCGCCGACCCCATCTCCCTCAAGCGTGGCATCGAGGCGGCCGTCGAGGCCGTCACCGAGCAGCTGCACAAGGCCGCCGTGCAGATCGAGACCAAGGAGCAGATCGCTGCTACCGCCTCGATCTCGGCCGCGGACCGCACCATCGGCGAGCTGATCGCCGAGGCGCTGGACAAGGTCGGCAAGGAAGGCGTCGTCACCGTCGAGGAGAGCAACACCTTCGGTCTCGAGCTCGAGCTCACCGAGGGCATGCGCTTCGACAAGGGCTACATCTCCGGTTACTTCGTGACCGACCCGGAGCGTCAGGAAGCCGAGCTCGAGGACCCGTACATCCTCCTCTTCGGCTCCAAGATCTCCACCGTCAAGGACGTGCTGCCGCTGCTGGAGAAGGTCATCCAGTCCGGCAAGCCGCTGCTGATCATCGCCGAGGACGTCGAGGGCGAGGCGCTGGCCACCCTGATCGTCAACAAGATGCGCGGCACCTTCAAGTCCGTCGCCGTCAAGGCCCCGGGCTTCGGTGACCGTCGCAAGGCGATCCTGCAGGACATCGCGATCCTGACCGGTGGCCAGGTCATCTCCGAGGACGTCGGCCTCAAGCTGGAGAACGCGGACCTGTCCCTGCTGGGCAAGGCCCGCAAGGCCGTCATCACCAAGGACGAGACGACCATCGTCGAGGGTGCGGGCGACGCCGACCAGATCCAGGGTCGCGTCAACCAGATCCGCGCCGAGATCGAGAACTCGGACTCGGACTACGACCGCGAGAAGCTGCAGGAGCGGCTCGCGAAGCTGGCCGGCGGCGTGGCCGTCATCAAGGCCGGCGCCGCGACCGAGGTCGAGCTCAAGGAGCGCAAGCACCGCATCGAGGACGCGGTGCGCAACGCGAAGGCCGCCGTGGAAGAGGGCATCGTCGCCGGTGGTGGCGTGGCCCTGATCCAGGCCGCCGAGGCCGCGTTCGCGGGCCTGAAGCTCGAGGGCGACGAGGCCACTGGCGCCAACATCGTCAAGGTGGCCGTCGAGGCCCCGCTCAAGCAGATCGCGATCAACGCCGGCCTCGAGGGCGGCGTCGTGGTGGAGAAGGTCAAGGGCCTGCCGCAGGGTCACGGCCTCAACGCCGCCACGGGTGTCTACGAGGACCTGCTCGCCGCCGGCGTGCCGGACCCGACGAAGGTCACCCGCTCCGCGCTGCAGAACGCCGCGTCCATCGCGGCGCTGTTCCTGACCACCGAGGCCGTCGTGGCGGACAAGCCGGAGAAGGCTTCGGCCGCTCCCGCCGACCCGTCCGGTGGCATGGGTGGCATGGACTTCTGAGCCACGCTCGAAAAGAGCCCGGTCCGCTTCGGCGGGCCGGGCTTTTTCTACGGCTTGGTGAAGAACCAGACGGCGTAGGCGCCGACGATCACGACCCCGAGAGCGAGCACGCCCAGGCCCCCGAGCCAGGCGGTGCTCTTCCGGTCGGCTTCCAGGCCGACGACGATGGCGCCGATGCCGGTGAGCATGACCCAGATCGCCAGCGCCGCGGCGGTGTAGAGCACGGTCCTGGCGGCCTTCACCCCGCCGGTGTCACCGGAGGACAGCACGGCATAGCCGGCAAAAGCGGTCAGCCCCAGCCCGGCGATCAGGTACAACCCGCCCAAGATCCCGACGACGACCTTCGCGGCGGTGTTTCCGTGATCCACGAGCGCGAACCCTAGCCCCTCGAGCGGGATCCGCGGTGCGGTTTTCGGCCGCTCGGCCGAGCCCGGTACGCCGAACGGCCCGGACGTCCCCTGGCGTCCGGGCCGTTCGTTGGTGCCTGCCGCGTCCCCCGACGGCGGCATTCCCCCGACCCGCGCTCCCCACGCGAGTTGTCCGGTCACCCACGCCCCCGCGCGGGTTGTGTCCGGTCGACCCGCCCCCCCCGCGCGGGTCTGTTCAGCGCGCCCCCGGCGTCCGGCGGGCGCGGGCTTCCCCTGCGAGCCCGCGCCCGCCCGCGTTCAGGAGTCCTCTTCGGGGGTCAGGATGGCGGCGGCGACGTAGACCGGAATGGCGATCCCGACCGAGAGGAACACGGCGGCGACCATGCCGATCCGCAGGACGTTGGCGTCGATGCCGAGGTAGGTGGCCCAGCCGCCGCAGACGCCGGTGAGCATCTTGTCGGTCCGGCTGCGGCGGAGCTTCTTGGTGGTTTCCGGGGTGTACACGCTGTTCGTCATGGCTCAATAGTGGCTCCCGGGCACCCCCGGCCACATCGGGAACGGCCCCGACCCCGACCCTGAACTTGCCCTCGGGGTCGTGAGTGGAAAGGCGGGTTCTAACCCTCCTTACCACTCACGACAGCTGGCGGACCCGCGTCAGGCGCGCTTCCCACGCCGCCGCGACCCCGGGCGGTGCCGGGTATGCGTCCGTGGGGTGCGGGGCGACCCGCGGGACTGGTAGGTAACCGTCCACAGGGGACAGTGGCTCCGCGCAGACGTCCCCCTCCAGCAACGAAAGCGTCCCGAGTCCACATGCGAATTCCAGCGACGGCAGCGCGCCGGCCAGCGCCAGCCCGGCCGCCAGGCCCACGCTCGTCTCCACCGCCGACGACACCACGCACGGCAGCCCGCACGCCTCGGCGACCTCCAGCGCCCGCCGGACGCCTCCCAGCGGCGCGACCTTCAGCACCGCGATGTCCGCCGCTCCGGCGACCGCCACCTTCAGCGGGTCCTCCGCGCGGCGGATCGACTCGTCGGCCGCGATCCGGACGTCCACCCGGCGCCGGACCGCGGCCAGGTCCTCGATCGACGGGCACGGCTGCTCCGCGTACTCCAGCCCGCCCGCCGCCTTGTCGAGGTCCGCGATCGCGCGCACCGCCGTGTCGACGTCCCACGCCATGTTGGCGTCGACGCGGATCGCCCCGCCGGGGCCGAGCGCGTCGCGGACCGCCTCCGCCCGGGCGCAGTCGTCGGCCAGGGAGACGCGCGGGTCGGCGACCTTCACCTTCGCCGTGCGGCAGCCGGACGCGCGGACCAGTTCGTGCGCTTTCGCGGGATCGACCACCGGCACCGTCGTGTTCACCTCGATCCGGTCGCGGACCGGCGCGGGCCAGCCGGCGTCGGTCGCCTCCACCGCCGCGTGCAGCCACGGCACGCTCTCGGCGTCGGAGTAGTCGGCGAACGGGCAGAACTCGCCCCAGCCCGCCGGGCCGTGCAGCAGCACGCCCTCACGGACGGTGATGCCGCGGAACCGGGTGCGCAGGGGGATCGCGTAGACCTTCATCGAGGCCGATCATGCCACCGTGCCGCGTCTCGCAAACAGGTGCCGAACTGCGCGTTTCCGGCAAGAATGAACTTCGTGGTCCTCGATTTCCGCGTACTGGGTCCGGCCGAGGTCACGGCCGACGGCCGCCCGGTACCGCTCGGGGGCAGCCAGCCGCTGATCGTGCTGGCCGGCCTTCTGCTGCGCGCGAACCGGGTCGTGCCGGTCGACGAGCTCGGCCGCTGGCTGTGGAACGACGACCGCCGCCGCTCCAAGGGCGCGCTCCAGACGTACGTGCTCCGCCTGCGCCGGGCGCTCGGCGACCAGGTCGCCATCCGCACCGAGAGCGGCGGCTACCTGATCGAGCTCGACGACGACCTGCTCGACCTGACCCGGTTCCGCGCGCTCGCTGTCCGCGGCAAAGCGGCGATGGACCGCGGGGACAGCCGCCGGGCGGCCGCGCTGTTCGCCGAAGCGCTCGCGCAGTGGCGCGGCCCGGCGCTGCTGAACGTCGAGTCCGACGCACTGCACCGCGACGAAGCCGGCCAGCTGGCCGAGGAACGGCTGCGCGTGCGCGAGCAGTGGGCGGACGCGCTGGTCGAAGTCGGCGAGTACGGCACCGTCGTCCCCGAGCTCGCCCGGCTGACCAGGGAGAACCCGCTGCGGGAGCGGCTGCACGAGCAGCTGATGATCGCGCTGTACCGGTCGGGCCGTCAGGCCGAGGCGCTGGAGGTGTACCGCCGGATCAGCGGCGTGCTGGCCGACGAGCTCGGGCTCGACCCCGGGCCGTCGCTGCAGCGCACCCGGCAGGCGATCCTGACCGGCGCCGACGGCGGCGACCCGGTGCGCTACCGGCCCGGCGTCGAACCGCAGGTGCCGCACCAGCTGCCCGCCGACCTGCGGACCTTCTCCGGACGCGAGGGCGACCTCAAGGCACTGCACGCGCTGCTGCCGGAGGCGGTCGACGCCGGCGCGTCGACGCCGATCGCGTCCGTCGAAGGCATGGGCGGCATCGGCAAGACGACCCTGGCCGTGCACTTCGCGCACGAGATCGCCGGCCGGTTCCCCGGCGGGCAGGTGTACCTCAACCTGCGCGGCTACGGCCCCGGCGAGCCGGTCGAGCCGTCGGCGGCGCTGGAGGCCGTGCTCACCGCGCTCGGCGTCCCGTGCGACCAGATCCCCGGCGACCTCGACGGCCGCGCGGCGAGCTGGCGGACGCACACCGCGGGACGGCGGCTGCTGGTCGTGCTCGACAACGCCAACCGCACCGAGCAGGTGAGCCCGCTGCTGCCCGGGCCGGGCTGCCTGGTCGTGATCACCAGCCGCTGGCAGCTGCGCGCGCTGGTCGCGACGCACGGCGCGCGCCGGATCGCGCTGGAGGAGCTCGGCGACGAGGACGCCGTCGCGCTGCTGGCGGCGACGATCGGCCACGACCGGGTCGCCCGCGATCCGGCGGCGGCCGAACGGTTCGTGCGCTACTGCGGCGGGCTGCCGCTGGCGATCCGGATCCTCGCCGTGCGCGCGGCGCAGTTCCCCGACCTGCCGGTCGACGAATTCGTCGATTCCCTCGACAGCGACCTGCTCGGTTCGTTCGACCTCGCCGACGGCGAAGGAACCAACATCCGGTCGGTGTTTTCGTACTCCTACCAGGCATTGGCGCCGTCGACGGCCCGGCTGCTGCGGCTGCTCGGGCTGCACACCGGCGTCGACTTCACCGCGCCGGCGGCGGCCGCGGTCGCCGGGCTCGACGTCGCCGAGACTCGCCCGATGCTCGAAACCCTGGCCGCCGCGCACCTGCTCGCCCAGCCACGCCCGGGCCGCTACCAGTTCCACGACCTCATCCGGGCGTACGCGGCTTCGCAGGTCGATTCGGCTTCGGAGCGCGACGCTGCTCTGGACCGGTTGCTGGGCTGGTACCTGGCATCGGCGCTGAACGCGTCACGACGGATGCGGCCCGAGCGCTACTACCGGCTGCTGGAGCTCGCAGACCTCGAAGGTGGCCTTCCGTTCTCCGAGTACCGCGAGGCGCTGGACTGGTTCGGCGAGGAAAACGGCAATCTCATCGCGGCGGTGCACCTGGCGCGGCGCCGGGGCCGCGACGACGTCTGCTGGAAACTGGCGTGGCTGCTGCAGAGCTACTTCGTGACGCGCTCGCGGCTCGACGACTGGCGGTCGGTGTTCGCGGTGGCGCTCGAAGCCGCGCGGGCGAGCGGCCACCGGCCGGGCGAGGCCGGGATCCTGAGCGGGCTCGGCGTCGTCAACGGCGTCGCCCGGCAGTACGCGGAATCCCGGCGGTACCTGGAGCAGGTGCTCGCGATCCAGCGTGAGCTCGGAGCGCGCGAGGGTGAGGCGCGGGCCCAGTACAACCTGGCGATGGCGGCGCACAACCTCGAAGACTGCGCCTGGGCGTACGAGCACGGCGTGCAGGCGCTGGAGATCGTCCGCGAGCTGGGGCTCGGGCACTTCGAGGCGAGCGTGCTGCGGGCGCTGGGCGACATCTGCACGTCGATGGGCGATCACGAGCAGGCGCTGCGCTTGGCCGACGCGGCGCTGGCGATCCTGGACCCGGACGGGCGTCCGGTGGACACGCGGTTCACCCAGCACACGCGCGGCCTGGCCCTGATCGGCCTCGGCCGGTTCGACGAAGGCATCGCGTGCATCCGCGACTCGGTGGCGATGTTCTTCGCGATGGACGAGCAGTACGAGGCGGCGGACGTCCTGGCCCAGCTGGGCACGATCCACCTGCGTCACGGCGACGCGGCGCTGGCCCGCGAGTGCTGGCTCCGCTCGGTGCGCCTGCTGACGGAGCTGGGTCACCCGGACGCGGACGACGTCCGCGCCAAGCTGGCGGCGCTGGTGGTGGTGGGCGCCTGAATCTTCGGGTCCGGACGGCGCACGTGCCGACCCCCAGTGGCAGCACGCAAGCCGTCCGGCCCGCGGGGTTGATTCAACGGGGCGGCGCTCACTGTCCACTCACTGTCTCGTGATCGGTGCCACCCCGAGCAGGTCGGCGAGGCATTTGGCGTTCCGGGGAGCCTCGACTTCGACGTCGTTGTCGAAGTAGACGTGCACGTCCCGCCGTCCGCCGTCGTGCCAGGCCCGGATCTTTTCGGCCCATTTGCGCAGGGCCCGGTCGGAGTAGCCGCTGACGTAGAGTTCTTCGTCGCCGTGCAGCCGGACGTACGCGAAATCGGCGGTCTGGTCTTCGAGGAACGGCCACTTGCCGGCCGTATCGGCGACGACGAGGGCGATGCCGTGTTGTTCGAGCAGCTTTTTGGCGGCGGGCTCGGCGAAGCTGGGATGCCGGACTTCGAGGGCGTGCTTGAGGCGTTTTCGGCCGCCGGCTTCGAGGTAGGGCGTGCCTTTGAGCTTGTCGTCGTGCTTCGTGGCGAGCTGGGCGGCATCGGTGGTGGTGCGGGGAAGCAGGGCGAAGAAGTTCTCGAGCCGATCGGGATCGAAGGAGAGCCGCGGCGGAAGCTGCCAGAGGAAGGGGCCGAGCTTCGCACCGAGGGCGAGGACGCCGGAGGCGTAGAAGTTCGCGAGCGCGGTTTCGACGTCGCGGAGTTGCTTCATGTGGGTGATGAAGCGCCCGCCCTTGACGGCGAAGAGGAAGCCGTCGGGAGTTTCGTCGAACCAGGCGCGATAGCGCTCGGGGCGTTGCAGGGAGTAGAAGGAGCCGTTGATTTCGACGGCGTTCATCCGCCGCGAGAGGTATTCGAGTTCCCGCCGCTGCGCGAGCCCGGGTGGGTAGAAAACCCCGCGCCACGGGGGATAGCGCCACCCGGAGGTCCCGATCCGGATCTCGGCGATCGTGCTCACCGCCCTTCCGTCTGGGCGGGTGGTTCCCGGTCGTTCGATGCGCCAAACGCGGGCTTGATCGGACGGGCGGGCTGGGGGTTGGGACAGGTGACCCAGGTTTGTGGACGCTCGTCTTGTTTCGGCTGTGTGCGAGGGTTGTCCTCGCCGGACGGGCAGGCTCTGGGATGAGCTCGGGGGTGCTTCCTGGCTCGCCTTTGTGTTGGGGTCGCCGGGTGGTCATCCCGTCGCCTGGGCGAGGCCTATCACTTTGAGCCAGGCCCGCAAGCTTGGGTTTCGGCCTTGGCTTGGTGAGGTGGTTGCGGGCCTGGCTCAAAGTGATTTGACGGCCTCAGGCGACGGGATGACCTCCCGGCTTCTTTGGGTGGGCGGCTTTGCGGCCTGGCGGCCGCTCGCCGCCGGGCGGGAGCGCCGCCCGGCGGCGGCGCGGGCGCCACCTCGCC
>NZ_JBSGJD010000195.1:0-19331 GCF_053605405.1 Amycolatopsis sp. NPDC003861 | reverse complement strand
TCGTTTTTTTTTTGCGACCCCCCGTTGTGGCGTTGTGGTTGTTTTTTTTTTTTGGGTTTTTCACCCTTTTTACCCCCCCCCGACCAGCCGCGGCAGGGCGCGCAGGTGCGCGATGAGGTGATTCGGCGTGGGGAAGTCGAACAGCAGCGTCGTCGGCAGCTTGAGACCGGTGGCGGCCTGCAGCCGGGTGCGCAGCTCCACCACGCTCACCGAGTCGAAGCCGAGGTCTTTGAACGTGCTCGCGGGGTCGATGCCGCCGGCGTCGGCGTGGCCCAGCACGGCCGCGGCCGTGGCCAGGACGAGCTCCGCCACCTGCGTGGGATCGACGGCGACCGGCGCGGCGGCCACTTCTTCGCCGAGCCAGAACCGGGTCCGCTGGAACGCATAGGTCGGCAGGTCCACCAGGCGCGTGCCCGGCACCTCCCACCGCACCCCGGCTCCGGCGACGAACGCCTCGGCGAAGCTGCGCCGCAGACGTTCGCCGCCACCGTCGTCCCGTCGCAGCGTCCCGACGACGGCCACCGTGCGGTCGTTCGCCTCGGCGGTCTCCTCGATGCTGCCCAGCAGCACCGGGTGCGGGCTGCACTCGACGAACCGCGCGCCCCCGGCGGCCAGCGCTCCGGCGGTCGCCGCGGCGAACCGGACCGGGCGCCGGAGGCTTTCGAACCAGTACCCGGCGTCGAGCCCGGCGGTGTCGAAGGGCTCGCCGGTGAGGGCCGAAACGAACGTGACCGAAGTGGACACCGGGCGCACCGGGGCCAGGAGCCACAGGATCTCGTCCCGCAGCGGGTCCACGGCCGCCGAGTGCGACGCGTAGTCGACCGGCAGGATCTTCGCGCGGTACCCGCCCTCGGTGAGGGTGGCGTGCAACGCCGCCAGCGCGTCGGCCGGCCCGGACAGGACCACCGACCGGGTGCCGTTCACCGCGGCCACCGACACGCCGGCGGGCAGCAGCGGCCGGACGACGTCCTCGGGCGCGCCGGCCGACATCATTCCGCCGCCGCGCGGCATCCCGGCGATCACCCGGCTGCGCAAGGCCACCACGCGGGCGCCGTCGGCCAGCGACAGCGCGCCGATCGCGGTGGCGGCGGCGATCTCGCCCTGGGAGTGGCCGACGACGATCGACGGCGTGAGTCCCGCGGCGCGCCAGACCTCCGCCAGCGACACCATCACGGCCCAGAGGGCGGGCTGGACGACGTCGACGCGGTCGAGGTCGGCGGTGCCGGCGCGCAGGTCGCCGAGGAGTTCGTAGCCGAGGAACGGCGCCAGCGCGGCCGAGCACTCGGCCAGCCGGCGGGCGAAGACGGGGGAGTCGCGCAGCAGCGCGCGGGCCATTTCCGGCCACTGCGAACCCTGCCCGGGGAACACCAGGACGTCGGCGCCGTCGACGGTCCGCCCGGTCACGACGTTCTCCGACGGCGTACCGGCGGCCAGCGACGCGAGATCGTCGAACACGACCGCGCGGTGCTCGAAGAGGTCCCGGGTGCGCAGCAGTGACCGGGCGACGTCGCCGTGCGCGGGCGCGGGGTGGTCGGCGAGGTGGCCGGCGAGCGCACGGGCCTGGGCGGGCAGGGCGGCGGCCGACCGGGCCGACAGCACCAGCGGGACGTCGTCGGCGGCGACGTCCTCGGGCTGGGGAACCGCCGGCGCCTCGGCCAGGACGAGGTGGCAGTTGGTGCCGCCGACGCCGAACGAGCTGACCCCGGCGACGAGCCGGTCCTGCGGCCGCGGCCAGTCCCGGCCCTCGGCCACCACCTCGAGGTTCAGCGTCCCGAACGGGATGGCCGGGTTCGGCGTGGCGAAGTTCAGGCTCGGGCTCAGGCGGCGCTCGGACAGGCACACCAGCACCTTCAGCAGCCCGGCGATGCCGGCGGCGCCTTCGAGGTGGCCGACGACGGTCTTCACCGAGCCGACCTGCAGGGGATCCGGGCGGTCCCCGGCGAACGCGGCCCCGAGGGCCTCGGCCTCGATCGGGTCGCCGACCGGCGTGCCGGTGCCGTGCAGTTCGACGTACTGGACGTCGGCCGGGGCGACGCCGGCGTCGGCGCAGGCCAGCCGGATCACCTCGGTCTGCGCCTCGGCCCGCGGCACGGTGAGGCCGTCGCCGCCGCCGTCGTTGTTCACGGCGCCGCCCAGCAGGACCGCGTGGACGCGGTCGCCGTCGGCGAGGGCGGCGCTCAGCGGCTTCAGGACGACCAGGCCGCCGCCCTCGCCGCGGACGTACCCGTCGGCGCGGCTGTCGAAGGTGTGGCAGCGGCCCTGCGGGGACAGCGCCCCGAAGCGGTCCACGACCTCGGTGCCCGCTTCCAGCAGGTTGAGGTTCGCCCCGCCGGCGAGCGCGACGGCCGCGGTGCCGCGGCGCAGCTGCTCGGCCGCCAGGTGCACCGCCACCAGCGACGACGACTGGCCCGAGTCGACGGTCAGGCTCGGCCCGCGCAGCCCGAGCCCGTAGGAGACGCGGTTCGCGATGAGACTGCGGTGAGTGCCGGTCAGGGTGTGCGGCCCGGCGCCGAGGCGGTCGTGCAGCAGTGCGTAGTCGCCGTTGATCGCGCCGACGACGACGGCGGTGCCGCTGCCGCGCAGCGTGCCGGGCGCGATCCGGGCGTCCTCGCAGGCCTCCCACGCCAGCTCCAGCACCAGCCGCTGCTGCGGGTCCATCGCCGCGGCCTCGCGCGGGGAGATCCCGAAGAAGGGTGCGTCGAAACCGTCCACATCGGACACGAAGCCGCCGCGCCCCGAGCCGGCGCCGTCGGTCCACCGGCCCGGCGGGACCGCGCCGACGGCCTCGCGGCCCTCGGCCAGCAGCCGGCGCAGCCACGCCGGGGACGGGGCACCGGGGAGCCGGCAGGACATGCCGACCACCGCGATCGGCTCACCGGGAGCAGGCAGGGAAGACATAGTTCACCCATCGTCGGAAGGGATCGGCGGAAATCGGGGAATGCGTGGTGCTGTCCGAATTGCACCGGATCCCGGGAATTCCCCGGCGGTGCTGGTGGATTCCGATCGTGCGGGCTGCGCACCCCGTTCGTCAAGGGGTGTTCCCGGGGCCCGCGGTGGCAGGCAGGCGACGGCAGGAAGTTGCCACCGGAGCGGGCCACCCGGCTGGAGCAGTGCGGGTGGGTGACTGCGCCGAACGGTGTGGTCAATTGCCCTGACCTGAGGAAATGTCAGTTCGGTCCGGTGTGGATGGTGTCCCCGGAGTGACCGGGTGGACACAGCAGGTACACCTGGGTGCCCGGGTCCCCACCCGGGTGCCGAATCTGGGTGAGGACTACCCATGTCCGGGTGGGTGGGTAGTTGCTTCAGTGTTCGCAGTGCCGCCCGTTACCGACGGCGGTGCCTTTTCCGGTTGCTATTTCCCCGTGCTCGAAGAAAAGGAAAGCGATGGCGAACACGACGGAAGCCGCGGCGGCCCCGTTCGGCCGCGCCGGCGGTGTGCTCACCGTGGGCGGCGTGCCCGTGGACCGGCTCGCGGCGCGGGTCGGCACCACCCCCTTCTTCGCCTACGACCGCTCGCTCGTCACCACCCGCGTCGAGCGGGTGCGGGCCGCGCTGCCCGGCGACGTCGAACTCAGTTACGCGGTCAAGGCCAACCCGATGCCCGCGCTGCTGCACCACCTCAGCGGCCTCGTCGACGGTCTCGACGTCGCCTCCGCCGGCGAACTGCGGCAGGCCCTCGACACGACCGTCCCGCCGGAGCGGATCAGCTTCGCCGGGCCCGGCAAGACCGCGGCCGAGCTGGCCCGCGCGGTCGCCGCCGGGGTCACCGTCGAGCTCGAGTCCACCACCGAGCTGGCCCGCGTGCGGGAGGCCGGCGACCGCCTCGGCCTCACCCCGCGCGTGGCGCTGCGGGTGAACCCGGACTTCGCCGTGCGCGGGTCCGGCATGCGCCTGGGCGGTGGCCCGCAGCAGTTCGGCATCGACGCCGAGCGCGTCCCCGGCGTGCTGGCCGAAGTCGGCGCCGCGGGCCTGGACTTCCAGGGCTTCCACGTCTTCGCCGGCTCCCAGAACCTGCGCGCGGAAAGCCTGTGCGAGGCCCAGCGCGCGACGGTCGACCTGGTGCTGCAGCTCGCCGAGGCGGCGCCCGGCCCGGTGCGGTCGGTGAACCTGGGCGGCGGCTTCGGCATCCCCTACACCGCCCGCGACACGGCGCTGGACCTCGACGAAGTCGGCGAAAACCTGGCGAAGCTGCTGGACGTCTCGCTGCGGCCCGCCCTGCCGGACGCGCGCGTGGTGATCGAGCTCGGCCGCTACCTCGTCGGCGAGGCCGGCGTGTACCTCACCCGCGTGGTCGACCGGAAGGTCTCGCGCGGCACGACGTTCCTCGTCGTCGACGGCGGCCTGCACCACCAGCTGGCCGCGTCCGGCAACTTCGGCCAGGCCATCCGCCGCAACTACCCCCTGGCCCTGGCGTCCGCGCCCGGCGGTCCCGAAGAGACGGTGACCGTGGTCGGCTGCCTGTGCACCCCGCTCGACCTCCTCGGCGACAAGGTTTCCCTGCCCGGTGCGGCGATCGGCGACCTGATCGCGATCTTCCAGGCCGGCGCCTACGGCCTGACCGCCAGCCCCACCGCCTTCCTCGGGCACCCGGCGCCGCCCGAAGTCCTCGTCTGATCCCGGAGGGAACACCGTGCAGACCACCGCGCTCCAGTCCGTGCCCGTGACCAGCTTCCGCGTCCTCGGCCTCCTGCAGGTCAAGGGCCACGAGCCGGTCGTCGTGACCGCCCGCCGCCAGCAGGTGGTGCTCGCGCTGCTGCTGCTCAACGGCAACCGCGTGGTGCCGCTGGAGGTGCTGCTCGACGCGCTGTGGGGCGCCGCGCCGCCCGCGACGGCCCGGGCGCAGGTCCAGACCTGTGTGTCGGCCCTGCGGCGGGCGCTGGCGAAAGCGGGGCTGGGCGAGCGGATCTCCGCGCGCGGCAGCGGCTACTGCCTCGACCTCGCGCCCGGGGAACTGGACCTGCACGAGTTCGAGACGCTGGTGGCGCGCGGGCGGGCCGCCCGGCGGCCGGAGGAGGCGCGCGCGGCGTTCCGCGAGGCGCTGGCGCTGTGGCGCGGGGAACCGCTCACCGGGATCGACAGCGGGGTCGTGCGCGCCCACCAGGTCCGCATCGCCGAGCGGCGGGTGGAGGTGCTCGAGGACTGCCTCGACGCCGAGCTCGAACTGGGCCTGCACCGCGAGGTCGTCGGCGAGATCTCGGTGCTGACCGAGGAATACCCGCTGCGCGAGCGGTTCGTGCTGCAGCTGATGACCGCGCTGCACCGGTGCGGCCGCCGGGTCGAGGCGCTCGCCGCCTACCGGGCCGTGCGCCGCCGCTTCGTCGACGAACTGGGCCTGGAGCCCGGCGCCGCGCTGCGCGAGCTGCACCAGGACATCCTCGCGGGGTCGAGCGAGGCACCCGCGAGCGGCCGCGCGGTCCCGCGGATGCTGCCCGCGCGGCTGCCGTACTTCACCGGGCACGAACGGCTGCTGGCCGGGCTGCGGCGCGGCCTGACCGACGACGGGCCGGGCGCCGCGGTGGTCACCGTCCTCACCGGACGCGGCGGATCGGGCAAGTCCGCCGTGGCGGCCGAAGCCGCACACCGCGCCGCACCGGCGTTCCCCGACGGGGTGCTCTACGCCCGCCTCGCCGACGAGGACGCCGGCGAGGTGCTGGCCCGGTTCCTGCACGCACTCGGCGTACCCGCGGCGGAGATCCCCGAGGAGCTGGACGGCCGCGCCGCGCTGTACCGCAGCGTGCTCGCCGGACGTCGGGTGCTGACCGTGCTGGAGGACGCCGCGAGCCTGGCGCGCGTCACGCCGTTCGTCGCCGACGCCCGGGGCTGCCGGCTGCTCGTCACGACCACCGCCCGCGTCCCGTCGCTGCCCGGCGTGACGGTGGCCGAGCTCGACGTCCTGGACGGCGCGGAAGGGGTCGAGCTGCTCTCGGCCCTGGTCGGCGAGGACCGGGTGACGGCGGAGCTGTCGGACGCGGTGGAGCTGGTCGAGCTGTGCGGCGGCCTGCCGCTGGCGGTGACGGCGGCGGCCACGCACGTCGCGGCCCGGCCGGGGCGGACCCTCGCCCAGGAGGTGGCCCGGCTGCGCGCCGAGGGCGACCGGCTCGGCCGCCTCGGCGCGGGCGTCCGGGCGGCCGTCGGGCGTGGCCTGGAGGAGCTGCCCGGCCCGGCCCGCGACCTGTTCGCGCGGCTGGCCCTGCTGCCCGCCGGGAGCTGGGCGGGCTGGGCGGCTTCCGCGCTGGCGGACGTGGGCCCGGCCGAAGCGGCCGACACGCTGGAGTCGCTGGTGGACGCGCGGCTGGTCGACGTCGCCGGTGCTCGGTACCGGCTGCCGTCGCTGACCCGCCTGCTGGCGTTGGAACTCCTTGCCGCTCAACCACTTCAGGTGGTGTCCCGGCGGCTGTTCGGCGCCTGGCTGGCGCTGACGGACGACGTCCGGGGTGTCCCGGCGGGGAAGGCACCGCGGACGCCGGTGGTGGCCGATCTCGGCGACCCGGGCACGTGGTACGAGCGCGAGTCCGCGGGCCTGCTGGCCGCGGTGCGCCAAGCGGCCGAGGTGGGGGAGCCGGGGTACTGCGCGGAACTGGCGCTGGCGGTGGCCGAGCTGGCGGGCGCGCGGGGCCGGTACGCGGACTGGCGCGAGAGCGGCGAGACGGCGGTGCGCGCGGCGGTCCGGTCGGGCGACCGGCACGCCGAGGCGGCGCTCGAGCGGTCGCTCGGGGAGCTGGCGGTCCGCGAAAGCCGGTTCGCCGACGCCGCGGGCCGGATCACCCGGGCCCTCACCGCCGGCGACGAAGCCGGGGGCGTGAGCTGGGACGACCTGGTCCGCGAGGTCCTGGCGGGGGTCGACCGCGCCCGCTCGGCGATGGTGGCCGCGCCCGTGGTGCCGGGCTTGCCCGCGGGCGAGCCGGGGACGGGCAACCGGACGGCGTCCCCGCAGATTGCCCTGGGGCGCAACCAGTTCGAGCTGGCGGCGGACCGGGCGCAGGGGGACGGCACACCCAGGACCGCGGGCCGCGCGGGACACCGCCGGTTGCCGCGCCCGCGGCCGATCTCGTGGCGGCGGGAGTCGGAGTACCCCGAGGAAGCCTGAGCCGCTCTGCTTCTTTCCAGCCTGTCCTGAGGAGAAAACGATGACCATCGGTGCCGCCCTGCCCGCCGGCGACCTGTCCGGGGCCGCCAACAGCGTCGAAACCCTGCTCGCCCAGACCCGCGAGGCCGCCGGGGCCGGCCTGCGGTCGGTCTGGTTCTCGCAGCTGTTCGACCACGACGCCCTCACCCTCGCCGCCCTCGCCGGACGCGAGGTGCCCGGCATCGCCGTCGGGACCGCCGTCGTCCCGCTCTACCCGCGGCACCCGCTCCACCTCGCCGCCCAGGCGCAGACCGCGCAAGCCGCGGCCGGGGGCCGGTTCACCCTCGGGCTCGGCCTGGGCGTGCAAAGCCTGCTGGAGCCCGCCTTCGGCTTCGAATACCCGCCGCCCATCACGTCGTTGCGCGAATCGCTCACCGTGCTGCGCGACATCTTCGACGGCCGCCGCCCGCTCTTCGACGGCGAGACCCTCACCGCCTGCCCGCCGCTGCCCACCGCCGTGCCCGGGGGTGGCGGCGTCCCGATCGTCGTCGCCGCGATGGGACCGCAGGCGCTGCGCGTGGCCGGCGAACTCGCCGATGGCACCCTCCCGTTCCTGGCCGGCCCGCGCGCGCTCGCCGAGCACGTGGTGCCCACGCTCACCAAGGCCGCCGCCGACGCCGGCCGGCCCGAACCCCGGGTGATCGCCGCCGTCCCGGCCGTGGTGACCGACGACGCCGACACGGTCCGGCAGATCGCCGCGGTCCACCTCGGCTACTACGGCGACATCCCGTCCTACCGCCGCATCCTCGACGCCGAGGGCGCCACCCACGCGGCCGACCTCGCCCTGATCGGCGACGAGCGCACGGTGGCGGCGGGCCTGCGCCGCTACTTCGACGCCGGGGCGACCGAAGTCGTCCTGATCCAATCCGGGATGCGGTCCGACCGCGAACGGCTGCGCACCTGGCAGCTCGCCGGATCGCTCAGCTGACTTCGTTCAGCTTGCCCGTCGCGACGTCGAAGACGAAGCCGCGGATCGAGTCCTTCTTCGGGATGAACGGGCTGTTCCGGATCCGCGCGATCGACTGGCGGACGTCGTCGTCGAGGTCGGTGAAGGCTTCGGCGGCCCACGGCGGCTTGATTCCGACTTCATCCTCGATGGACTTCTTGAAGCCGTCGTCGGTGAAGGTCAGCATGCCGCAGTCGGTGTGGTGGATGAGGATGATCTCCTCGGTGCCCAGCAGCCGCTGGCTGATGGCGAGGGACCGGATCTCGTCCTCGGTGACCACGCCGCCGGCGTTGCGGATGACGTGGGCCTCGCCCTCCTCGAGCCCGAGGACGCCGTAGACGTTGAGGCGCGCATCCATGCAGGCGAGCACGGCGACGTGCTTGGCGGGCGGCAGCGGCAGCGGCCCGGAAAACCGGGCGGCGTAGGCGGCGTTGTTGGCCAGGAGTTCGTCGGTGACGGACATGCGGGGTCCTTCCGAAGGGCGAACGGGCTGCCTTCGCAGTGGACTCGCCCCGCGGTGCCGGCGCAAGCGCGCCCACGACCTGGACGCGGCCGGGGCTGCGGTACGGTACGCGGGAGGGGGTCGAAATGTTCGGACGGAAGAAGAAGCGCACCGATCCGGCCGATCTGATCGCGCGGCTCAGGCCCGACCTGAGCCGGGAATCGCTCGGTGTCGGGCCCGATTTCCCCGGGGTCGTCCCGAACCCGCTCCTGAGCCGTGAGGCAGCGAAGCGCACTGCGGAACTGCGCACGGGGGCGCTTGCGCTCGGCGTTCTCGTCGGCTGGCGGGAGGTCAACAGCAATCCACGCGTGGTCCTCATGTTCGACGTGGAGACCGCCGACGGCAGCTCGTTCCGCGGCATCGCGGACGAGGACCTCACGATCACCGAACTCACCCGGCTCGCCCCGGGACAGACGTGGCCCGTGCGCTACCGGCCGGCCGTCCTGGACCACTACGTCGCCCTGGCCCGTGACGTGGACCCCGCCCGGGTGCAGCAGCTCGCCGACGAGATCGCGAGCCGCAAACGGACCTGACCGGCGCCCGGCTCCGCCGGCACACGCCCTACGGCAGCTCCAGGTGCTCCCGCAGCGTCGTGCCGTCATACGAGGTCCGGTAGACGCCGCGGTCCTGACTCGGAGTTCGCCGATCTCGTCCAGGACAACGACGGCTTCCGCACCCGGCTCGCCGCGGCGCGAGCCTGCTGCTGCTCGGGTTCCTGCACTTCCAGGAGGAGGTCGAGTACGTGCTGCCGATCATCCGCGAACTCGAGAAGGACATCGACCACAGCGCCGCGACGCCCGAACCCGTGGCGGGCCGGGCCTGAGGTCAGGCCGGGACGAGCGCGAGCCGGCCGAACACGGTGCCGGCGTCGAGCTGCCGGTGGGCGGCCACGGCCTGCCCCAACGGGAGCACCTCGTGGACGACGGCGGCCAGCTCGCCGCGGCCCACGGCGGCCAGCAGCCCGGTGGCCACCGTGCGGCGGTCCTCTGTGGACACCGAGTCGGCGCTGAAGACCCCGAACGTCAGCGACTTCCGGAACGCGGTGAACATCTCCGCGACGATCCGGGCCGGTGGTGGCCCCGCCATCGCGCCCACCGCCACCAGCCGGCCGTTCGGGTTCATCCTGGCGAGGAACGACGGCAAGTCGTCCCCGGCGACGATGTCGAGGACGACGTCGAAGCCGGTCGCGCCCTCGCCGGTGCGGTCGAGCACCTCGGTGGCGCCCAGTGCGCGCAGGCGGGCACCGCGTTCGGCCGACGACGTCGTGACCGCGACCGTGCCGGTGCGGGCCGCGAGCTGGACCGCCAGCACCCCGATCCCGCCCGCCGCGCCGCGGACCAGCACCGACTCGCCGTCGGTGAAGCGGGCGTGCCGGAGGCCGAAGTGGGCGACCACGCCGGAGCCCGCGACGGTCACCGCGTCGACCGGCGACACGCCCGGCGGCAGCCGCACCAGCGTCGCGGCCGGGACGACCGCCTGCTCGACGTACCCGCCGCCCCCGTCGGTGGGGGCCCAGACCCGCGCGCCGGCCCACGACTCGTCGACGTCCGCGCCGAGTGCGGTCACCACCCCGGCGACCTCGCTGCCGAGGACGTGACCGGGTTCGAAGCCGAACGCGGCGAGCGCACCCCGGCGGATCAGCACGTCGACCCCGCCGACGCCGATCGCTTCGGTGGCGATCACCACCTCGCCGGCGGCCGGCCGCGGGTCGGGGAGGTCCACGACGGCCAGCCCGCCGGGCTCGCCGAAACTCTGCACCACAACTGCTTTCACGGTCATCTCCTTGAGGTCGAGGCGGCCGCGACGGTAACGGACGCCCCCGTCCGGTTCGGCTAAAGTGAGACGGTGACCGGCCAGTTGCCTCGGATCCGGCGTTCGGACGCCCGCGACAACCGCGAGCGCCTCCTCGAAGCTGCCCGGGCCGTCTTCGCCGCCGAGGGGCTTGCGGCCCCGATGCGGGAGATCGCCCGCCACGCCGGGGTCGGCCCGGCGACGCTCTACCGCCACTTCCCGACCAAGGAGCAGCTGTTCGCCGAGGCGTTCGCGGAGCGGATGCGGGCCTGCTACGCCGTCGTCGAGGACGGTCTCGCCGACGCGGATCCCTGGCGTGGCCTGCGCACGGTGATCGAGCGCCTGGGCGAGCTCTACGCCCGCGACCGGGCCACCACCGCGGCGCTGGTGTCGGCCTTCCCCGGCGCCCTCGACTTCACCGCCGACCGCGAACGGGCCCTGAAATCGCTCGCCGAACTGGTGCGCCGGGCCAAGGACGCGGGCGAGCTGCGCCCCGAAACGACCCTGGACGACATCGTGATCCTCCTGATGGCGGCCGGCGGGATCCAGGCGTCGACGCCGGCGGCCCGGGCCGCGGCCGTCCGGCGCTACACCACGATCGCGAGCAACGGGCTGCGAGCCTGCCGCGACTAAGTGGGACACTGTCCCGTATGGTTAACCGGGACACTGTCCCACTTGAGGAGTCGAGTCATCATGGCGATCACGTACGTGCTGGTCCACGGCGCCTGGCACACCGGCCAGTGCTGGGCGCGGGTCGTGCCGCGGCTGGCGGCGAGCGGGCGGCCGGTGTTCACCCCGACGCTCACCGGCTACGGCGAAACGCGGCACCTGCTGGCCCCGGACGTCGGGCTGCGCACGCACGCCGCCGACGTCGTGCGGCTGCTGGTCGAAGCGGACCTGCACGACGTCGTCCTGGTCGGGCACAGTTACGCCGGCCTGGTGATCTCCGCGGTGGCCAACGAGGTGCCGGAGCGGATCGCGCGGCTGGTGTACCTCGACGCGATGGTGCCCGCCCACGGCGAGAACGGGCTCGACGTCATGCCGATCACCCGGAGCGTGCTCGGCACCGGCTGGCGGGTCCCGCCGCTGCCCGAGCTGCCCGCGCCCTTCGGCCTGTTCGGGGTGACCGACCCCGGCGACGTCGCCTGGCTGCGGACCATGCTGTCCGACCAGCCGCTCCGGTGCCTCGAAGAGCCGGTCGCGCTGGACAACCCGGCCGCGGCGGCGATCCCGCGCACGCACATCCACTGCACGGTGAAGCCGGAGGGGTTCGACCGGCGCCCGGTGCCCGCCGTGCAGCCGAACGGCGAGCCCGCGGACGTGCGCGAGCTGGCCGCCGGGCACGACTGCATGATCACCGCGCCCGCGGAGCTGGCCGGGCTGCTGCTCGACGTCGGCGAACCGGTGGGGGCCGGTAGCATGCGGTCGTGAGCGATGCCCGGACGGCGGCAGGGAAACCGCCGCAGCGCGCCGACGCGCGGCGCAACGCCGGGAACGTCCTCGAAGCCGCCGCCGCGGTGTTCGTGACGTCCGGCGTCGAAGCGCCGATCCGGGAGATCGCCGCCCGGGCCGGGGTGGGCACGGCCACCATCTACCGCCACTACCCGACCCGGGCCGACCTGATCCTCGCGGTGTACCGGCTGCAGGTCGAAGCCCTCGCCGAGGCCGGTCCGGCGCTGCTCGCCGGTGACCTCGGGCCGCACCGGGCCCTGGTCGAGTGGATCGACCGGTTCGTCGACTTCGTCATCACCAAGCAGGGCCTGGCGTCGGTGCTGCAGTCCGGCGAAGCCTGCTACGACCCGCTGCACGCCTATTTCCTCGAACGCCTCGGTCCCGTCTGCACGCAGCTGCTCGAGGCGGCCGCGGCGGCCGGGGAGATCGTCCCCGGCCAGGACGCCTACGAGCTGATGCGCGGCGTCGGCAGCCTCTGCGCCGGCGCCGGGTCCGCAGCGCACTACGACGCGCGGCACCTGGTGAACCTCCTGGTCAACGGCCTGCGCCGGTCATAGGCGCTGGAGCAGGAACCGCTGGTTGGCGCCACCGCCGGCCGCGTACTGGGAGATCCGGGCCCCGTCGGCGGTCGAGGCGCCCCAGACGTCCATGGCAAGACCGCTGGCCCGGTTGACCAGCGTCACCACCCCGCCGCCCTGATCGGTCACCCGCCACTGCTGCGTCGTCGCGCCGGTGTCGGGCTGCTGGGTGATGTCCGCGCCGGAGGCCGAACTCGCGACCTGCAGGACCAGGCCGCTGTTGCGAGACCGGATGCGGTGGTAGCCGCCGTCGGAGGCGAGGAAGTCGAACTGCTGGTTCAGCCCGCTGGTGGCCTGCCACTGGATCAGCGCCGCGCCGGCCGCCGTCGAGCCGCCGCTGATGTCGGCCGACTTGCCGCTGTGCTGGGCGACGAGCCGGTAGTTCACCCCGGGTTCGACCACCGGCGGTGGCCCGCCGAGCGAAGTGACCTGGTAGGTGTGCCCGGCCTGACCGGGGAACCGGACCAGATCTGACTCGACGGTCGTCGGCTGGAGCTTGGCGCCGCTGGTGGTGTCGAGCACCTCGTAGGTCGTGGTGAACAGCCGGCTGCGGACGTTGACGTCGCCGTCGCGGTCGGGCGTGACGGTCAGCTGCGTCGCCGCGCCGCCGCTCCAGGTCGCGCCGACCGTGTAGCCGCCGCGGCCGCGCAGGCCCGTGACGCTGCCGGCCGGCCAGGCGGGTGGCAGCGCGGGCAGCAGGTGCAGCTCGCCGTTGTGGCTGTGCAGCAGCAGTTCGGCGATGCCGGAGGTCGCACCGAAGTTGCCGTCGATCTGGAACGGCGGGTGCAGGTCGAACATGTTGGGCGCCAGCCGGTCCGTCCGCACGAGCAGCCGGATCAGGTCGTGCGCCTTGGCGCCCTCTTCCATGCGGGCCCAGTAGTTGATCTTCCACGCCAGTGACCACCCGGTGCCGTCGTCCCCGCGCAGCTGGAGTGTCCTGCGGGCGGCGGTGAACAGCGAGGGCGTGCCGCGCTTGGTGATCTGGTTGCTGGGGTAAAGGCCGTAGAGGTGCGAGATGTGCCGGTGGGTCTGTTCGGTCTCCACCCAGTCGTAGAGCCATTCCTGGATGTTGCCGCGCGAGCCGACCTTCATCGGCGCCAGCTTCTGCCGGGCCGCCTTGACCTGGTCGGCGAAGGCGGCGTCCACGCCGAGCACCTGGCACGCGCCCGCGCAGCCGTCGAACAGGTCGCGCAGGATCTGCATGTCCATCGTCGGTCCCGCGCACACGGACGCGTTCGCGTGGTGGTTCAGCTCCGGCGAGTTCGCCGGGTTGGTGACCAGGTAGCCCAGGGACGGTTCGGTCACCAGGCTGTCGAGGAAGAACTGGGCGGCGCCCTTCAGCAGCGGGTAGCGGGCGCGCAGGAAGGCGACGTCGCCGGTGAACCGGTAGTGGTCCCAGATCATGGTGGCGAGCCAGGCCCCGCCGGTCTGCCACATGCCGGCCTGCGCGAAGTCCACAATGGAGGATCCGCGCCATCCGTCGGTGTTGTGGTGGGTGACCCAGCCGCGGGCGCCGTACTCGACCTGCGCGGTGCGGGCGCCGGTGACCGCGAGGTCGGCGATCATGGCGAACACCGGTTCGTAGCACTCGGGCAGGTTGGTGACGTCGGCCGGCCAGTAGTTCATCGGCAGGTTGGCGTTGAGCGTGTACTTCGACTCCCACGACGGGTTCAGGCTGTCGTTCCAGATGCCCTGGAGGTTGGCCGGCTGCGTGCCCGGCCGCGACGAGGAGATCAGCAGGTAGCGCCCGAACTGGAAGAGCAGGGCGGCGAACTGCGGGTCGCTGACGCTGTTGTGCTGCGCGATCCGGACGTCGGTCGGCTGGTCGGCGGCCGAGGTCCGGCCCAGGTCGAGCGTCGTGCGGTTGAACAGCTTCTGGTAGTCGGCGACGTGCCGGCTGCGCAGGGTGTCGTAGGAAAGCGCTTGCGCGGCGGCCAGCCTCGACCGCGCGCTGCCCTGGTAGTCCCCGTTCACCGTGCGGTAGTCGACGTAGCTGGTGCCGATCGAGATCAGCAGCGTCACGGCGTTGGCGCCGGACACCCGCAGCGTGCCGCCGGAACTGCTGGTGCTCCCGCCCTCGGCGGTGGCGGCGGCCAGGGCGAGGAACCGGACCGAGCCGGCGATGCCCCGGCTGTCGCCGGAAACGCCGTCGAGGGCGATCGTGGTGCCGTTCGGGCTGGACGCCGACGCCCGCTGCGGAGTGCCGAACGAGCCGGAGAACGAGATCGAGCCGGGGGTCTCCGCCGTCAGCCGCAGGACGATGACCTGGTCCACGGCACTGGCGAACACTTCGCGCCGGTAGCGCACGTTGTTCACGACGTAGGTGACGACCGTCGTGGCGGTGGTCAGGTCGAGCCACCGCTGGTACGACGAGGCGCTGCCGCCGGGGAACGCAAGGCTGAGGGTGCCGGCCGGCTGGTACGGCTGCTGCGCGGCCGGGGAGCCCAGCATCTTCTGGTCGATCAGCGACTGCGCCTGCGTCCACTGGTTGGCGAACACCAGCTGCCGGATCTGGGCGAGGGCCCCCGCGCCCTGGGTGTTGCTGTAGTCGTGGGGGCCGCCCGCCCAGATCGTGTCCTCGTTGAGCTGCAGGCGTTCGGTGTCGGTGTTGCCGAACACCATGGCGCCCAGCCTGCCGTTGCCGATCGGCAACGCCCGCAGCCACTCGGTGCCGGCCGGTTTGTCGTACCACAGGGCCAGGTCGTTCACCGCCCGGACGTCGGCCGGTGCGGCCGAGCCGGGCCGGGCGGTCGCCGTCCACACGAGGGGGACCAGGGCGGCGCCGAGCCGGATGGCCTGCCGTCGGGTCAGGTCGGGCATCGTCGTCCTCCTCAGGAGCGCTGGAGCTGGAACCGCTGGTTGGCGTTCCCGTTGACGGCGTACTGCGAGATGCGCGCGCCGTCGGCGGTCGAGGCGCCCCAGACGTCCATCGCGAGGCCGCTGGCCCGGTTGACCAGGCTGATCGCGCCGCCGCCCTGGTCGGTGACCTTCCACTGCTGGGTCGTCGCGTCGGTGTCGGGTTGCTGGGTGATGTCCGCGCCGGAGGCCGTGCCCGCGACCTGGAGGACGAGGCCGCTGTGCCGGGCGCGGACCCGGTAGTAGCCGTCGGCCGAGGCGAGGAAGTCGAACTGCTGGTTGGCCGCGGTGTGCGAGGACCACTGGATCAGCGCGGCGCCCGCCGCGGTGGACGCGCCGCTGATGTCCGCGGACTTGCCGCTGTGCGCGGCGACGAGGGAGTAGTTCACGCCGACCTGCACCGGCGAGGTGGGCGGGTTCGGGTCGCTGCCGCCGCCGAACTGGCTGAAGAACTTCCAGATCTCGGTCTTCGTCCAGCTCCGCGCGCCGCTCTCGCAGCCGGTGCAGCCGTCCACCGGGCCCTGCTGGTGGCCGCCGTCGAACGGGGCCCAGACCACCGGGTAGCCGGTCCGGCAGCCCGAATAGGTGGTCAGGTAGTGCGTCTTGCTGCCCGCGGCGGGCTCCGGGGCGTTCTGCGGGGTGCAGCCGTTGTTGCGGACGAAGGTGTCCCGCAGCCCACGGCCGGCGCCGATGTTGTCCGAGACGCCGTGGATGCCCATGTAGGCGATGGGCTGGGTGCCGCCGCTGCACCCGCTGATCGCGCCGGGGGCGGCGATCGCCACGACCGCGCGGAAGACGTTCGCCCGGGCGCAGGCGAGGGCGTAGCTCATCGCGCCGCCGTAGCTGAAGCCCACGGAGAACAGCTGCGTGGTGTCGACGCAGAGGTCGTTCTCGATCAGGCGGACCATGTCGTCGGTGAAGGTCACGTCCTCGCCGCCGGAATTGCCCCAGCCGTTGTTGAGGCCCTGGGGCGCCACGAAGATCGTGGAGTTCCCCGACTGCGACTGCATGCCGTAGTAGGCCCACGCGTAGCCGTCGCTGCCGCCGCCGGAGACCTGCTCGGCGGTGCCGCCCAGCCAGTGGAAGCCGAACGCCAGCCGGTGCGGGGCGGTGTTGTCGTAGGTGTCGGGGATCTTCAGGATGAAGCTGCGGCTCTTGCCGTTGCTCTGGATCGTGCGTTTGCCGCTCGTGAGCGTCGGGCTCTTGCCGCAGCCGGCACTCGGCGTCGCGGCCAGGGGCGCCGCGGCGGCACCCGGGGGAGCGCCGCAGACGGCCAAGGCGAGCAGTGCGGCGGTCGCGAAGATCCGGAACGACGATCGGAGCGTGGGCATGCGAAACCCTTCGGCCGACGGGGAAATCCTCGAGGCGTCTGCTCAAGGGTGTTCCGGTTGTAGCACGGTTTTCGAATGAGCGTCCAGCCGGAAATGAAAGTTTCAGTTCCGGAAATGGCTCGGGGAAATTTCCGGCCGCGGAACGGAATACTTCCCGCGGGCCAGGTTGAGCGAGGGTGGTGACAAGTGGCTTTGTTAGCGCTAACATGCTCCGCGCCCACCTCTTGTCCGCTCAACGACGAACGGAGCACCCGGTGACCTCCTCCTTCAGCCGCCGGCGCCTGCTGCAAGCCGCCGGCGCCACCGCCATCGCCTCCGCGGCCGGGTCCGCCGTCGGCTGGGCGCCCGCCGCTTCGGCCGCCACCGCCACGGCCGCGGCCGTCGGCCCGGTCCGGCCCGACGCCGGGGTGTCCGCGTTCCCGTTCGAGCTCGGCCAGGTGCGGCTGACCGCGAGCCGCTGGCTGGACAACCAGAACCGGACGCAGAACTACCTGCGCTTCGTCGACGTCAACCGGCTGCTGTACAACTTCCGCGCCAACCACCGGCTCTCCACCGGCGGCGCGGCCACCAACGGCGGCTGGGACGCGCCGAACTTCCCGTTCCGCAGCCACGTCCAGGGCCACTTCCTGACCGCGTGGGCCCAGCTGTGGGCCGTCGCCGGCGACACGACGAGCCGCGACAAGGCGACGACCATGGTGGCCGAGCTCGCCAAGTGCCAGGCGAACAACGCCGCCGCCGGATTCGCCGCGGGCTACCTGTCCGGTTTCCCGGAGGCCGATTTCGACAATCTCGAAGCCGGCAAGCTGACGAACGGCAACGTGCCGTACTACTGCATCCACAAGACCATGGCCGGCCTCCTCGACGTCTGGCGGTACGCCGACAGCACCCAGGCCCGCGACGTGCTGCTGAACCTGGCCGGCTGGGTCGACCGGCGGACCGCCCGGCTCAGCGCGGCGCAGATGCAGTCGGTGCTGAACACCGAATTCGGCGGGATGAACGCGGTGCTCACCGATCTGTACCAGTACACCGGGGACTCGCGGTGGCTGACCGCGGCGAAGCGGTTCGACCACGCCGCCGTGTTCGATCCCCTGGCCGCCGGGCGGGATCAGCTCAACGGGCTGCACGCCAACACCCAGATCCCCAAGTGGATCGGCGCGGCCCGCGAGTACAAGGCGACGGGCACCACCCGCTACCGCGACATCGCGACGAACGCGTGGAACATCACGGTCGGTGCGCACACGTACGCCATCGGCGGCAACAGCCAGGCCGAGCACTTCCGCGCGCCGAACGCGATAGCGGGCTACCTCAACCAGGACACGTGCGAGAGCTGCAACACCTACAACATGCTCAAGCTGACCCGCGAGCTGATGGCGCTGTACCCGGACCGCGCCGACCTGGCCGACTACTACGAGCGAGCCTTGCTCAACCAGATGATCGGCCAGCAGAACCCGGCCGACAGCCACGGTCACATAACGTACTTCAGCTCCCTCAACCCGGGCGGCCGCCGAGGCCTCGGCCCAGCGTGGGGCGGCGGCACGTGGAGCACGGACTACAACTCGTTCTGGTGCTGCCAGGGCAGCGGTCTGGAGACCCAGACGAAGCTGGCCGATTCGATCTACTTCTTCAGTGACACGACGTTGATCGTGAACCAGTTCCTGCCGTCGGTGCTCACGTGGTCCCAGCGGGGGATCACGGTCACCCAGGCGACGTCGTTCCCGGCCAGTGACACGTCCACGCTGACGGTGACGGGCAGCGTGGGCGGCACCTGGGCGATGCGGATCCGCATCCCGTCGTGGACGAGCGGGGCGACGATCAGCGTCAACGGGGTCGCGCAGAACGTGACGGCCACGCCGGGGAGCTATGCGACCCTGTCGCGGTCGTGGGCTTCCGGAGACACGGTCACGGTGCGCCTGCCGATGAAGGTGGCGTTGAAGGCGGCCAACGACAACGCGAACATCGCCGCGGTGACCTATGGTCCGGTGGTTCTGGCCGGGAATTACGGTGGGACCACGCTGCCCTCGCTCAATGTCGGTTCGATCACCCGGACCAGTAGTAGCGCGTTGACCTTCAGCGCCACTGCCAATGGTGCTTCGGTCAATCTGGTGCCGTTTTATGACGCGCAGGGGTTCAGCTACACGGTGTACTGGAACACCGGTGGGGCTGGTGTGGTGACCTATCGGTTGGTCAACGTGGGCAGCGGGCTGGTGCTCGGGGTCGAGAACATGTCGACCGCTGATGGCGGGCGGGCCCTGCAGTGGTCGGACAGCGGTACGGCGGATCACAACTGGGAGATGATCACCGACGGCAGTGCGGTGCGGTTCCGGAACGCCAACAGCGGGAAGGTGCTGGGGGTGCTGGACATGTCGACCGCTGATGGGGCGCGGGTTCTCCAGTGGTCGGACAACGGGACGGCGGATCATCGATGGACCCTGGTCGATCAGGGGGATGGGACGTCGAAGATCCGGAACGTGAATAGCGGGAAGTTGTTGACTATCGAGAACGGGTCTTCCGCGGCTGGGGCTTATGCGGTTCAGGGGCCGGACAATGGTGCGGCTGCGAATCGGTGGCGGGTAGTGCGGAACGGCTGAGACCCGCAGCGAGTGCATCACGACCGCGCTGGGCCGCGCCGCTGGCGGCGCTGCGGCTGGCGGTCGTGGGGGCGGTGATCCGCAGTTGTCGGGTCTCCGCCACCCCGATGCCCGATTGTGACTACGGCCGGCGGCACCGGGTCAAGGCGGGAAAGCGTGCC
>NZ_JBSGJD010000194.1:0-19383 GCF_053605405.1 Amycolatopsis sp. NPDC003861 | reverse complement strand
GGCGCGGCCACCGCCGTGCAGCTGCTGGGCTCGGCCGGCGCCCGCGACGGGCACCCGGTCGCGCGCGCCTACCGGGACGCGAAGCTGATGGAAATCATCGAGGGCAGCAACGAGATCAGCGAGCTCGTGCTGGCCGAAGAAGCCCTGCGGACGTGGGCATGACGGGAGCGGACATGATCGGGATCGGCACCGTCCACTGTGTCCTGCCCGAGGACTTCACCGACGTGACGGCACTGTCCGAACTGGACTCCCTGCCGGCCGAGGAAGCCGAGTTCGCCACGGCCAGCGGGGTATCGCGGGTCGGGGTCTTCCCGGAGGCCGACACGGCGGAGTACGCGACCCGGGCCTGCCAGGAACTGCTCAAGGAGACACCGGGCGAACCCGACGTGCTCGTCATGGTCGGCCCGCGGGCGCCGGACGTCCTGCTGGGCTCGGACGTCGGCCGGGTCCAGGACGGCTGCGGGCTGCAGAAGACGTTCTCCTTCACCGTCGACGGGCTCGGGTGCGCGGGCTCGAGCGTGGCATGGGCCCTGGCCCGGGACCTGCTGCTGGCGGATCCGGCGAAGCAGAGCGTCCTGATCACGCACGCGAGCCGCCCGGCCGGCGCCGACCGCGTCCGCTACCCGGTCACCGTGATCGGGGACGGCGCCTACGCCATGACGGTGGTCCGCGGCGGGCGGCCGGAGCTGGTGGCGCACCGGCAGGAGACCGACGGCAGCTTCCACGACCTGTTCCGCGTCGACTACAAGCAGGCGCCCTGGTACGAGTGGCGCGAAGAGTGCTCCTCGCCCGACCGCTACCGGTTCGAGCTCGCCATGCACAGCAGGCTGCGGCTGAGCCGGCTGGTCGACGAGGTGCTCGCCGACGCCGGCCTGGGCAAGGACGGGGTCGCCGCCACGCTGATGCAGAACGTGACCGCGAGTGCGTACGACTTCTACGAAACCCTGCTGGGCCTGCCGATCCACCCGGTGTGCGCCCGGAACCTGGCCGGCTACGGGCACGTCGGCGCGATGGACGTCGTGCTCAACCTCGACGGCCTGCTCCGCTCGGGCGAGGTCTCGGCGGGGGAACACGTGCTGGTGTTGAACAACAGCCCGGTGGCCGCGTGGGCGGTGTCGCTGTGGCGGGTCTGAGCGGGAAGGGAACAGCCGTGACTACGGTGAAGTGCCTGGTCTGGGACCTCGACAACACGTTGTGGCGAGGCACCCTGCTGGAGGACGCCGAGGTCGGCGTGGCCGAGGAGGTCCGCGCGGTGGTGCGCGAGCTGGACGCGCGCGGCATCCTGCAATCGGTGGCCAGCCGCAACGACCACGACCACGCCTGGGAGCGGCTGGAGGCGCTCGGCCTGGCCGAGTACTTCGTGCTGCCGAAGATCGGCTGGGGCCGCAAGTCCGGCTCGGTGCGCGAGATCGCCGACGAGCTGAAGTTCGCGCTCGGCACCATCGCCTTCGTCGACGACCAGCCGGTCGAACGCGCGGAAGTCGCCCACCACCTGCCCGAGGTGCGCTGCTACGACGCCACCGACGTGCCGGAGCTGCTCGGCCGGCCGGAGTTCAGCCCGGCCACCGTCACGGTCGACGCGCGGCGGCGCCGCACGATGTACCAGGCCTCCTTCCGCCGCGACGCCGCCCGCGACCGCTTCGACGGGCCCGACGAGGACTTCCTGCGCTCGCTGGACCTGGAGCTCGGGATCCGCCGGGCGGGGGAGGAGGAGCTCTCCCGCGTCGAGGAACTGACCCTGCGCACCAGCCAGATGAACGCCACCGGCGTGCACTACCCGGACGCCGTGCTGCGCGGCCTGCTCTCCGACGAGCGGCACGAGGTCCTGGTGACCACGCTGACCGACCGGTTCGGCCCGCACGGCGCGGTCGGGGTGCTGCTGGTGGCGAAGGACGCCGGGGCGTGGCACCTCAAGCTGCTCGCGACCTCGTGCCGGGTGGTCTCGTTCGGCGTCGGCGCGATCGTGCTCGGCTGGCTCGCCGACCAGGCCGCGCGGGCCGGGGCGCACCTGGTCGCCGACTTCCGGCCGACCGCGCGGAACCGGATGATGGAGATCGCCTACCGGTTCGCCGGCTACGCCGAAGACCCCTGCGGCTGCCAGGCCGCCCTGGCTCCGGCCGAGGAGGGCGTCCAGCGGCTGCACCTGGTCCCGCGGCGCACGGAACCACCGTCGACGATGAAGGTCACCGCGCCTTCGCTGACCGATGTGGCGGTGACGGCGTGACCCTCTACGAGATCTTCGCCGGCACCGCCGCCCGCACGCCCGACGCCGTGGCGGCCGAAATCGGCACCACCGAACTGACCTACGCGCAGCTGCACCGGTGCGCGCTCGGGCTGGCGGCCCGGATGGTGGCCGAGCACGGCGGTCCGCCGGCCCGGGTGGCGCTGCTGGCCGCGCACACCGTGACGACATTCGCGGGGTACCTGGCCGCCCAGCGGCTCGGCGCCGCCGTCCTGCCGCTGAACCCGGGCTACCCGGTGCGGCGCAACCGGACGGTGTGCGAACTGGCGCGGCCGGACGTGCTGATCGCCGACGAGTCCGGTGCCCCGCAGCTGGCCGGTCTCGCAGACGCGGTCCCGGCCGTGCTGTCCCTCGCCGACGCCGACGTGCTGGCCGGGGCCGGGGAACCACCGCTGCCCGTGCACCCGGCCGACGACGACGCCGTCGCCTACCTGCTGTTCACTTCCGGCTCCACCGGGCGGCCGAAGGGCGTGCCGATCCGCCACCGCAACGTGGTGCCCTACGTCCGGCACAACGTCGAGCGCTTCGCGGTGGGCCCGGGCTGCCGGATGTCGCACACCTTCGACCTGACCTTCGACCCGTCGGTGTACGACCTGTTCGTCACCTGGGCCGGCGGTGCGACCCTGGTCGTGCCGGGCAAGGCGGAGCTGCTCAGCCCGGTCGGCTACCTGGTGGACCGGGCGATCACGCACTGGTTCTCGGTCCCGTCGGTCGTCTCGGTCGGCGACGAGCTCGGCACCCTGCCCAAGGGCCGGGCGACCGGGGTCCGGCACAGCGTGTTCATCGGCGAGCCGCTCACCTACGACCAGGCCGAGAGCTGGCAGGCCGTGGCGCCCGACGCGGTGATCACGAACGTCTACGGCCCGACCGAGCTGACCGTCGCCTGCACCGAGTTCCGGCTCGGCCTCGACCCGCTGAGCTGGCCGCCGACGTCGAACGACACGGTGCCGATCGGCCCGGTCTACGACTTCCTCGACCACGTGGTGCTCGGTGACGACGGGCAGCTCGCCGAAGAGGGCGAGCTGTGCGTGCGGGGGCCGCAGCGGTTCGACGGCTACCTCGACCCGGCCGACGACACCGGGCGCTTCCTGGCCCACGGCCCGGACGGCACGACACCCTACGAAGGCGGTGGCCTGACCCCGCAGCACTACTACCGCACCGGGGACCGCGTCCGGTTCGAGGAAGGCGGGCTGGTGCACCTGGGCCGGCTCGACAACCAGGTGAAGGTGCGCGGCTACCGCGTCGAGCTCGGCGAGATCGAGGCCGCGCTGCGCCGCCACGAGCGGATCGGCCAGGCCGTGGTGCTCGCCCGCCCGGCCGGCGGCGAGATCGTGCTCGTCGGGTTCTACACCGGCGACGAGCAGCCGGCCGGGGAGCTGCGGCGGTGGCTGCGCAAGCACGTCCCGCTGCACATGGTGCCGCGGCGGCTGGTGCACCTGGCCGCGCTGCCGCTCAACGCCAACGGCAAGATCGACCGGCCGGCGCTGCGCGAGCAGCCTGCGTTCACCGGTTTCGAGCTCGAGCCGAGCGGCCGGTGACGGCCGGGACCCGGCTGCGCGCGGCGCTGGCCGAGCTCGTGCCGCCCGCGGGCGTCGTGCGCGTGATCAGCGTCAGCAACCTGGCCAAGACGACCGCGCACGGCATCGTCATGTCCGTCAGCGTCCTGTACTTCACCGGCTCGCTGGGCCTCGCCGCGGCGCAGGTCGGGCTGGCCCTGACCATCGGCGCGCTGGCCGGGATGGTCGTCGCGGTGCCCGCCGGGCACGCGGCCGACCTGCTCGGCCCGCGCAACGCCACGGTCATCGCCCTGTGCGCCCTCGGCGTCACCGCGTGCGGGTACGCGTTCGTCGGCAGCTTCGCCTGGCTCACGGTGACCGCCTGCCTGGTGCTGATGGGCGAGTCCGCGACCGACGCCTCACGCGGCACGCTGGTGGCGGCCGTGGTCCCGCCGGAGGACCGCGTGCGGGCGTGGTCGTACTTCCGCTCCATCGCGAACATCGGCGTCTCCGCGGGCGCGGTGCTCGGCGGGATCGGCCTGTACTTCGACTCGCACACGGGGTACGTCGTGCTGCTCCTGCTCGCCGGGGTGCTGTTCGCCGTCGCCGGGCTCTGCTACCTGCGGGTGCCGAGCGTCGAGCCGGTGGCCCAGCCGGCCGGCGGGCCGCGCCTGCGGGTGCTGCGCGACCGGCCGTACGCGGCGTTCGCTCTGATCAACGCGGTGCTGATCATGAACGGCCCGCTGCTGACGGTCGCGCTGCCGCTGTGGATCGCCCGCCGCACGGCGGCGCCGTCGTCGCTGTTCTCCGCGCTGCTGGTGCTCAACACCGTGTGCGTCGTGCTGTTGCAGGTCCGGGTCAGCAAGGGCGCGGAGAAGCCGCACGGCGGCGCGAAGTCGTTGCGGCGCGCGGGTTTCGTCCTCGCCGTCACCTGCGGGCTCTACGCGTTCGCGGCCGGGCTGCCGGTGTGGGCCGCGGTGCTGGTGCTCGTCTCCGGTGCGCTGGCGCACGTGCTGGGGGAGATGCTGCACAGTGCCGGCGCCTGGTCGCTGGCCTACGGCCTGGCCCCCGACCACGCCCAAGGCCAGTACCAAGGCCTGTTCGGCATGTCGACCCAGCTCGGGTCGACCGTGGCGCCGTTCGCGGTGACCGTGCTCATCATCGGCGGCGGCGCGCCGGGCTGGCTGGCCTTCGGTGCGGTGATGCTGCTGGCCGGGCTGGCCGCGCCCGCCGTCGTCCGCTGGGCCGGCGCCACCGCCGCGGACCGGGCGGCGGTGCCTCTCGGCCCGGCCGCCCCGGCAACCGACAACTGACCGTTCTGGAGGGGATTTCCCGGTGGACTTCAGCCTGTTCTACTTCGCCAACGACAGCACCGCCGAGTCCGGTGACCGCTACGAACTGCTCCTGGAAGGCGCGAAGTTCGCCGACCGCAACGATTTCGCCGCGGTGTGGACGCCGGAACGGCACTTCCACCCCTTCGGCGGGCTCTACCCGAACCCGGCGGTGACCGGGGCCGCGGTGGCCGCGGTGACCGAGCGGGTGGCGATCCGCGCCGGCAGCGTCGTCGCGCCGCTGCACCACCCGGCCCGCATCGCCGAAGAGTGGGCGGTGGTCGACAACATCTCCGGCGGCCGGGTCGGGCTGTCGTTCGCCTCGGGGTGGCACGCGTCGGACTTCGTCCTCAACCCGGACGCCTACCCCGACCGCCGCCGGCTGGTCGTCGACTACGCCGAGCAGGTGCGCGCGCTGTGGCGCGGCGAGGAAATGGCCGGCAAGGACGGCGCCGGCACCCTCCAGCGGTTCCGCACGTATCCGCGCCCGGTGCAGGCGAACCTGCCGATCTGGCTGACCAGCGGCGGCTCGGTGGACACGTTCCGCGCGGCCGGCGCGCTGGGGGCCGGGCTGCTCACGCACCTGCTCGGCCAGGACGTCGGGCAGCTGGCGGAGAAGATCGCCGCGTACCGGGAGGCGGTGGCGCAGCGGCCGGACGCCGACGGCTGGCCCGGGCACGTCGTACTGATGGTGCACACCTTCCTCGGCACCGACGAAGACCGCGTGCGCGACCAGGTCCGCCCCGCCCTGAGCGAGTACATCCGCAGCTCGCTCGGCCTGATCCTGGGTTCGCAGCTCGACGGCAAGCGCCGGGTCGACCCGGCCAAGCTGCCGCCGGACGAGCTGGACTTCCTGGTCGAGCACTCGTTCCGGCGGTACTTCGACGACGGCGGCCTGCTCGGCACCGTTCCCAAGGCGCTCGGCATCGCGCGGCGGCTGGCGGAGACCGGCGTCGACGAGGTGGCCTGCCTGGTCGACTTCGGCCTCGACACGAAGACCGTCCTCGCCGGCTTCGACCACCTCGACGAGCTGCGGCGTCAGCTGCCGTAGCGCAGCGCGGTCACGCCCCAGCTGAACCCCATGCCGCTGCTGGCGACGAGCACCGTGTCCCCCTCGGTGAGGCGGTGCTCGTCGAGCAGGCCGCGCAGGGCGATGAACGGGTCCGACCCGCCCATGTGCCCGAGCCGGTCGTAGTTGAACACCGATTTCTCCCGCGGAATGCCGAGCGTGCCGAGCAGGCGTTCGTGCATGCCGCGGTCGCCCTGGTTCATCAGCAGGAACGCGATTTCCCCGAGCGGCAGCTCGAGTTCGCCGAGGGTTTCGGAAACGAGTTCGACGAAATGGCGGACGTAGGCGTCGCCGAGCCCTTTCCGGTGCCCGCGGCGGCGCATGTAGATCCGGTCGTCGAGGATTTCCCCACGGTAGTAGTCGGCCCAGGCGGGATCGGTCCGCATCGCGGAGTGCACGACCTCGAACCGGACGCCGTGCGCGCCGAGCAGGATGGCCGCGGGCGCGTCGCCGAAGTTGAACAGCGGTTTCGAGTCGGGGTCGGCGTGGTCGACGAGCCCGGCGAGCCGGTCACCGGACAGCACGAGGACGTGCTCGGCGCGGCCGAGGGCGATCTTGTCGGCCGCGAGCTGGACCGCGGTCATGGTGGCGTTGCAGAAGTTGGCGACCTCGAAGCAGTGCGCCCGCCGGATGTCCAGCTCGTCGGCCACCTTGGCGGCCGGCGACCAGAAGGGGACGTCCCATTCGCCGGACCCGGCGTAGAGCACGTACCCGACCTCGCCCGGCTCGACGCCGCTGCGGTCGAGCACCTCCCGGCCGGCGTCCACGGCGAGCTCCCACGCCTGTTCGTGCTCGCCGAGGACCGGAATGGTTTCGGTGTGCGTGATTTCGAGGATTTCCGGCAGCGGCACCCCGGACGCGGACTGCAGATCCGGGACCTTCAGCATGCCGCTCGGAAACCGGACGGAGAAATCGATGATGCCGGGCACCGGCAAGCCCCCTCGGTGTCGATTCGCCTCGCCGTCATCGTAACGCATTCACGCGCGTTTCCGGAATGCTCGCCGCCCGGGGTCCGGGAATCGGCGCGTCAGGGGAACGGAACGCCGGTGTGCCCGGCGAGCGCGTCGAGGAGCCGGTCCTGGAACTCCCGGCCGGCGGCCGCCGGATGCCGGTCGGCGTGCCGCCGGTGGTGCCAGTAGCCGCCGCTGGTGCGGGCTTCCGGATCGTCGGAGGTCGCGAGCCAGACCTGGGTCATGGCTCCTTCGCGCAGGTCGTCGGGGGCACCCGCGCCGCCCATCCGGGTCGGGACCCAGCCGGGGTCGACGGCGTTGCTGAGCACCCGCGCCCACCGGCGCGCGACGGCGGCGGCGAGCGTGGTGACCAGCAGCTTGCTGTCCGAATAGGACCCGGTCGGACGCGCCCCGGACCAGTCGAGGCCGGCCAGTTCGGCCCGGCCGCCGCGGTGCATGCCGCTGCTGAGGTAGACCAGGCGCCCGGGCGGGCCGACGAGGGCGGTGAGCAGGTAGGGCGCGACGACGTTGACCGGAAGGATCGTGGCGCCGGTCATGACGCCGGCGTTGTGGATCACGGCGTCCACCGGCCCGAGGCGGTTCACCTGCTCGGCGACGTCCCGGGTCTCCCCGGCGTCGGCGAGGTCGCCGAGGACGACGTCGGCGCCACGGGCGGCGAGGTCGTCCAGGCGCCCGGCGCCCCGCCCGTGGGCGACGACGTGGTGGCCGTCGGCGAGCAGCTCTTCGGCGGTGAGGCGGCCCAGACCCTGGGTGGCGCCGGTGACGAGGATCCGGGCCATCGGCTCAGGCGCCCGGTTCGGTGTCGGTCATGCCGTCGAGCCTATTCGCCGGCGAGTTTCCTCGCGCGCAGGGCGATCTCGAGGGTGAGGCGTTCGGCCGGGTCGGACAGCCGGCTGCCGAAGAGGTCGGTGAGCAGGCGCAGGCGGTGGCGGACGGTCTGGGGGTGCACGCCGAGCAGCCGCGCGATCTCGGGGGCGCTGCCGCCGGTGCTGACGAGGGCGAGGAGTGTGTCGGCCGCCTTGGTGCGCTGGGTGGGGGTGAGCGCGTCGAGCGGGGCGAGCGCCCGGTCGGCCAGGGTCGTGGTGAGGAAGGCGTCGGCCAGCAGCCAGTGGGTGGTCAGGTGATCCGCCCAGTGGGTGACCGGCCGGTCGGGCAGGACGCCGTCGTGGACCAGCTCCAGGGTGCGGCGGGCCCAGTGCAGCGACTTCGCCGCGTCGGCCAGGGGCACCCGCGGCCCGACGGCGGCCCGGGCGCCGAAGGGGCCGGGTGCGGTGCCGTCCGGGAGCAGCAGCCGCGGTTCCGGGGCATCCAGGTCGGCGAGCACGGGCGCGCCGGGAGCGGCCGCGCCCGGGTCCAGGGCGACGAGGACGACGTGCTCCGGAAGGGGCCACCGGGCGGCCCAGGACAGGGCCTCGAGGTCCGCGGCACCGATGAGGATCGCGTCGAGCAGCAGCTTGCCGCCGGGGTCACCGGCGTCGCGGGCCCGGGCGTAACCGGCGCTCGTCAGCCGGGAAAGGGCTTCGACGCCGGAGAAAAGCGCCGCCGCGCAAGCGCAGACGACGGCGGAGGGCGGCTTGCCCAGCGCGGCCAGCGCACGGCGGCTCCCGGCACTGCAGGCCCGGACCACACGCTGGGCATCGTGCCCCGCGGCGAACTCGGCGGCGCCCAGCTGCCGGAACAGGTCCGCATCGGCACCGTCCCAGCCGGCGTCGTCCCCGGTGAGCGTCCGGTGCAGGTTGACGGCCACGAACCGCCAGGCCCGGCCGTCCCGGGCGGTCGGGTGCCCGGGCACGGCCCGCCGGAGCTCGGCGAGCACGGCGTCGGTCATCAGGCGGGCCACCGGCCAGGTCCAGGCGGGGGCTTCGACGGCGGCGCGGGTCACTGGTGCCGCCTGTGGCCGGGGAGCGGGGTGCGGTCGTGGGGCCGGCGGCCAGGCGCGGCCGCGCGGGTCACCGGTGCCGCCTGCGGCCGGGGACCGGGGTGCGGTCGCGGAACGGCGAAGCACCCGCCGCGACCCTAAGCGCAACTGCCACAACACTGTGGCGCTTCCAGGGCATTTCGAGCCTCCTCGAGCCGGACGCCGGTGATCATCACCGGCCCAGCCCGCACGCCGCATCGGGGAAATCCGGTATTTGCCGCCGCGCGGCTACGTACGCGGTCGCCCGGTGCCGGTGGCTCGGTTAGATTGATCGAGTTCCCGACTGCGAGGTGCCCACTGACGTCCACGCCCGAGCCCGCCCTGCCGGCCGAGCTGACCAGCTACGTCGGCCGACGGCGGGAGGGCGCCGAAGTCCGCAGGCTGCTCGGTGACGCGCGGCTGGTGACGCTCACCGGCCCCGGCGGGGTCGGCAAGACCCGGCTCGCGGTGCGGGTCGCGGCGGACGTCGCCGCCGGTTTTCCCGGCGGTGTCGTGTTCGCCGGGCTCGCCGAGGTGCGCGATGGGGCGCTGGTGGCGAACGTCGTCGCGGATCGGCTCGGGCTGCACGGGCGGCCGGGCCTGGCTCCGGACCGGCTGGTCGTCGACCACCTCCGGCCGCGGACGGTGCTGCTGGTGCTGGACAACTGCGAGCACGTCGTCGGCGCCTGCGCGGAGTTCGCCGCCACCCTGCTGGCCGAGTGCCCGCACGTCGTCGTCCTGGCCACCAGCCGGCAGTCGCTGGCGGTACCCGGCGAGCAGGTGCTGCCGGTGCCGCCCCTGGAAGCGGCCGACGCCGTGCGGCTCTTCCGCGACCGGGCCGCCCGGATCTGGCCCGCCGCCCTGCCCGCCGGCCCGGACTCCGAGCGCGTCCTGGACGAGCTGTGTGCGCGCCTCGACGGGCTCCCGCTGGCGATCGAGCTCGCCGCGGCCCGGATCCGCTCGCTGTCCCCGCGGCAGATCGCCGATCGGCTGGCCGACCGGCTCGGCCTGTTGAGATCCGGCCTCCCCGGCGCGCCGGAACGGCAGCAGACGCTGCGGTCCGCGATCGACTGGAGCCACGAGCTGTGCTCGCCGGCCGAGAAGGAGGTCTGGGCGCGAGCGTCGGTCTTCGCCGGATCCTTCGACCTCGACGCGGCCGCGTACGTGTGCGACGTCCCGCCGGACGAGGTGCTCGAGCTGGTCGACGGCCTGCTCGACAAGTCGGTGCTCGTCCGGCGGCAGGACGACGACGTGGTCCGCTACCGGCTGCTGGAGTCCCTGCGGGAGTACGGGCAGGAACGCCTGGAGCGGTCGGGCGAGCGCGAGCGGGTGGCGCGGCGGCACGCGGAGTGGTTCGACCGGCTGACCGCGCGCGCCGAAGCCGGGTGGGTGAGCGGCCGGCAGCAGCGCCTGCTCGCCGGCCTGACCCGCGACCACGCGAACCTGCGGGCCGCGCTGGACCGGTCACTGTCCACTTCGGACGAAGTGGGCGTCGCCCTGCGGATCGCCGCGCGCCCGTCCGAGTACTGGCTGCTGCGCGGGCTGGCTGCCGAAGCGAAGAGCTGGCTCACCCGCGCGCTCGCGCTGGCCGCGCCCGGGCACCCCGACCGCGGCCGGGCGTTGTGCGTGTGCGCGCTGTACACGCTGTGGCTGGGCGACGTCGGCGACGCGGAGCGGCTGGTGGCCGAGGCCGAAGCCCTCGACGACGACCCCGTGCTGCACGCGCGCGTCCTGCACGTGCGCAGTTTCGTGGCGATGCTGACCAACCGGCCGGGCTCGGCGGGGCTCGCGGCCGAGACCGCCGCGGCCTTCCGCGAGCACGGACTGGTGCGCGACGAACTGCACCCGCTGTTCATCCACGGTGTTTCGGTGGCCTACCGCGACCGCAACCTCGAGACCGCGCACGGCGCGCTGCGCCGCATGCGCGAGCTCACCGGCGAGGACGAGCTGTTCTACCGCGCGATGTCCTTGTTCGGGGAAGCGGTCGTGGAGGTCGAGTTCGGCGACGCCGCGGCGGCGGCCCGGGCGGCCACCGAAGCGCTCCGGCTCGACGTGCGCCTCGGCGACCTGCAGGGCCGCGCCTACCGGCTCGACACACTGGCCTGGATCGCCGACCGGGCGGGTGAGCACGCGCGGGCCGCCACGTTGTTCGGCATCGCGGCGGCGAACTGGGAGCGGATCGGCACGGCACCCGAGTTCGCGGTCGCCATCCCGCACGGCACGCACATCGCGAACACCCGCGCCGCCCTCGGCAACGCCCGGTTCGAAAAGGCGTTCGCCACCGGCCGCGCCATGGCCGGCGACGAGGCTGACCGCTTCGCCCTGGACCTGCGGGCGCCGTCGCCGAAGCAGCCGTCGCCGCTGTCCGGCCGCGAAGGGGAGGTCGCGCAGCTCGTCGCCCGAGGGCTGACCAGCCGCGAGATCGCGGCCGCGCTGGTCATCTCGCCGCGCACCGCCGAGACGCACATCCAGCACATCCTGGCCAAGCTGGGGTTCGGGAACCGGGCGCAGATCGCGGCCTGGGTGGCCCGCCGGGAGTGAGCCCCGGCGATCGTCCTGAAGTGACGATCAGGCGTGCTCATCGCCGCCCCGCACGACGGGAGACCGGGGATGGTGGTACCCGGACCGTGGGTGGCAGGTCCGGCCCGCCACCCGCTTTCCGGCCGGCCTCAGCGGCGCGCGGTCCGGACGTCGTCCAGGCTGGTCGAGCTCACCGTGAGGTCACGGTAGGGATAGCCCTCGCGGTCGAGCAGGTCCATCGCCCGCAGTTCGGCGTCGTCGTGCGCCCGCTGCGCAGCCCCGGCCCCCGCGGCGACCTCGACCAGGACCCGGAAACCGAACCCGCCCAGGTGCCGGCTGTAGGTCAGCGTGCCCGGTTCGCCGAACGACAGGCCGGAGAGGTCGTCGTCGGTGGCGTTGGCCAGCAGTTTTTCGCGGACGGCCTCGCTCGGCCGGTCGAACTTCCCCCGGACGAGCACGCGGTAGGTCGGCATGCGCGTCAGGGTACCGAAGCAGCCGCCGGGGACTGGCCGATTTTCCTCGCGCGCGCGTATGCAGTCCTCAGTGGACAGTCAAACACTCCAATTCGGATAGACAAGACAACCGGTACAGCAAGGCATTTTCCCCTCTGTCAGAAGGAAACATAGGGGTACCCAAGTTGGGGGAACGCCATCACCAGGCGGGTTTGCGCGCTAATGTGAGGCCATGATCACGACGACGCAGACCACGATCGGGGCAGTGCGGTGAAACTCGCCGAGATCGCTCCCGAACTCCGTCCTCGAGCCGACCGGCTCCCGCGCGTGCCGCTGGAGGAAGCCGGGGTGCTGCCGCGGATTCGCGCCGCGACCGCGCAGATCCAGCCGGTCGAGGTGGCGGGCGTGGACGTCGAAAGCACGCCGGGGTGGCGGGTGCACCGCCCGCGGGTCGCGCGGCCCGGGCGCACCCTCCTGTGGATCCACGGCGGCGGCTTCGTCGTCGGCCGTGCGGCGCAGGACGACCGGCTCTGCGGGGAAACGGCGCGGGAGCTCGGCATCACGGTGGTGTCCGTGGAGTACCGGCTCGCCCCGGACGCGCCGTACCCGGCCGCGCTCGACGACTGCCACGCGGCCTGGACCTGGGCCCGCGACCAGACCGGCGGGCCGGACGGGGTCGTCGTCGGCGGGCAGAGCGCCGGTGGCGCGCTCGCGGCCGCGCTGGTCCAGCGCCTCTGCGACCGCGGCGAGCGGCCGCACGCGCAGTGGCTGCTGTGCCCGATGCTCGACGACCGCACCGCCGCCCGCCGCGAGCTCGACGACCGCAACCACCGCGGCTGGGACAACCGCCTCAACCGCTTCGGCTGGCGGTCCTACCTCGGCACCGAACCGGGCGCCCCGGACGTGCCGTCCTACGCCGTACCGGCCCGCCGCGAAGACCTCGCCGGGCTGCCCCCGGCGTGGATCGGCGTGGGCGACATCGACCTGCTCCACGACGAGTCCGCCGCGTACGCCCACCGGCTGCGCGAGGCGGGGGTCGACGCCACGCTGCACGTGGTCCCCGGCGCACCCCACGGCTTCGAGGCGTGGGCGCCCGACACCGCCGTGACGCGGGACTACCTGGCCGCCGCCCGAGCCTGGCTGGGTGACCGCACCCCGACCCCCTGAACCGGACACGCCGGCCCCTGTCCCACGGGCGCGCCGACCGCGAGACTCCACTGTGGACGGATCGGGCCGGCCGCCACGGTGAGCGGGCCGGCGGCTCGGCCGCCCGATCACCTCCTTATGGCCCTTACCCGGCGGGCCGCGAGTTGGTTGACTCACTCGCGTGAGGATCTTTGGTGTGCTGCTCACCGTCCTGCTCGCCACCGCCGGCGTCGTCGTGCCCCTCGCGCGGGCCGCCGAGCCGGGCCCGCCGTCCTGGACCGGGCCGCTCAGCACCCGCGGCCGGTACATCGTCGACGCGCACGGCGACCGCTTCAAGCTGAAGGCCGCCAACTGGCACGGCGCGAGCGGCACGTGGACCGGCTCCGGCGACGTGACCGATCCGGCGAACCACCACGCCGGCGAGCTCGCCTACCAGACCCCGCTCGGGCTCGACCGCGCGTCGATCGACACGGTGATCGACGGGCTCGCGCAGCTCGGCCTCAACAGCGTCCGGCTGCAGTTCTCCAACGCGATGCTCCACGACACCCGGCCGGTCCCGGACCTGGCCGCCAACCCGGACCTGCGCGGCCTCACCCCGCTGCAGGTCTACGACCGCGTCGTCGACCGGCTGACCGCGCGCGGGTTCGCCGTCATCCTCAACAACCACACCACGACCTCGCGCTGGTGCTGCGGGCTCGACGGCAACGAACGCTGGAACACCGCGCAGACCGAGCAGCAGTGGCAGGACGACTGGCTGTTCATGGCGCGCCGCTACGCCGCGAACAAGCGCGTCGTCGGCGCCGACCTCTACAACGAGGTCCGCCGCAACACCTTCGACGACCCCAACTGGGGCTGGGGCAACGGCACCGACTGGCAGCGCGCGAGCCAGCAGGTCGCCGACCGCATCCTCACCGAGGCGAACCGCGACCTGCTGATCTTCGTCGAGGGCATCAACTGGACCGGGCTGCCGATTGACGGCTTCCCGCACGGCCGCCCGACCCTCGAACCCGCCCGGACGCTGTCGCACACGCTCGTCGACTCGGGCAAGCTCGTCTATTCGGCGCACTTCTACGGCTACACCGGGCCCAACCACTCCGGCGCGACCGGCATCGGCGAGACGCACGACCCACGCTACCGCGACCTCTCGCTCCAGGACCTGCGGGACACCCTGTACCGGCAGGCGTTCTTCGTCTCGGCCGACACCGGCAAGCACTACACCGCGCCGCTGTGGATCAGCGAATTCGGCGAGGGCCGCAACACCACCGACCCGGCGTCGCGCGCGTTCTTCGAGAACTTCGTGAACTACCTGGCCGAGACGGACACCGACTTCGCCTACTGGCCCGCGGTCGGGTTCCAGGCCAACGGCTCCGGTGACGGCTGGGCCCTGCTCGAGTACGACGCCGCGGGGCACCGCATCGACGTGCTCGACGGCACGGACTGGCGCGGCTCCGCGTGGCGGCGGCTGATCGCCGCGCCGTCCCGGACCGGGCCGATCCCGGACGACGCGGCGCGCTGGTCGATGCTCAACCTCGACTACGGCGACTTCCAGGAGTCACGCCAGGTGCGCGCGCTGCCGGACTGGAACCCGGGCGCCCGCAAGGGCGCCTGCCCCGACGGCCGGCGGCTCGCGGGCCTGGCCCACACCGGCAACCGCGGCCTGTGCACCGGAGCCCTCCCGGCGCCCACCGGGTACGTCGTGGTCCGCGACGAGGCGTTCGTCGACACCGACTGGGCATCCGGCTACACGAAGACGCAGTGCCCGCCCGACTCGGCGGTCGTCGGGTACAGCGTCCAGGGCGCGGCGTTCTCGGCGGTGTTGTGCGGCCGGTCGGCGACCCCGCTGGGCCGCACGGGCCGAACGGTGTGGTTCGACCGGGGCGACAACCGCCCTGCCGGCGACCCCGGCGGCGACTTCGCGACCGGGAACTACAAGGGCCAGTGCGCACCGGGGGAGTACGTCGCCGGTGTCGCCTACACGGGCCGGATCGGCTCGGGCCGGACGCCGGACGCCGTGTTCTGCCGGTCTTAGCCCGACGGCGTCGCCCGGCCGGGCTCGTCGTGAAGCGGTCTGCGGAGGCTCTGGTTTGAACCGGCCGCGGACCTGGGCCACCCGATATCGCCGCGCAGGCTCCACCGGGTGACTTGCCCCCAGTCTGGCCCGGCTGGGGCCGGTCCGGCCAGGGGCGAAGGGCCTGGGGCCGGTCGGCCACCCGATCGGGTGATGTTCGCTGGGGGGTGGAGTTCGGCCCGCTGGGCCGGCCGGGTCCGGGCGCCGCGGCCAGTGCAGGCCCGCGAGTGACCGAGAATCTGCCCGGTTGGCAGAACTCGCAACCACGGTCAGCGGGGCTCGCCTTCGACCGAGGCGGGCGAGCCGGCCGCGACCAGATCCGGCGGCTCGACCAACCGCGATCAGCGGGGCTCGCCTTCGAGCGAGCCGGCCGCGACCAGATCCGGCGGCTCGAACCCCGGCAGCCCCGCCCGTTCGCAAGCCTCGAGTGCCGCGAGGCACGAGGCCGTCAGGACGGCGTCCGCCGGGATGCCGAAGCTGCCGTCGGGTTGGCGTTGGGCCCGCAGCCGGTGGGCCGCCGCCGTGATCACCTGTCCCCGCCGGCCCGACTCGGCCGCCTGTTGCAGCACCCTGGCCGTCCTTCCCAAGTCGTTGCGGCGAAGGGCGATGACCAGCTCCTCGGCCGGCTCCATCTCCACCCCGCGCGGTTCGGGCGGGCCGCTCCAAGGGGCGGCGAGGGCGAGTTCCGTGACGATCGTCGTGTGGTAGCACGTCCCGAACAGGTACGCCTCGGCCTTCCGGCCCGTCAGCCGCGCCAAGACCGCCGGGTCGTGGACGGGTCCGGCCACCGCTCCGTCCTCCCTGGCCGCCGTGGCCAGCCGGTGGCGGGCCGGGCCGAGGGCGTCCGGGCCGCCGGTCAGGAGGGCCGCGTGGAACAGTTCCGCGCCCAGGTCGAGGTCGTCGTCGGCGAGGCAGGCCGCCAGCAGCAGGCGGGCCGTCCTCGCCGGCTCCGGGGCCTCCGGCAGCGGTGCGTCGCCGAACGCCGTCGCGTAGAAGACCGCGTGGGTCAGCGCGTAGCACTCGTTCGCCGTCAGCCGGAACGGGTCGAAGTGCTGGCCCGCCCGCCAGCGGTCGTAGAGCTCGCTCACCGGTGGCAGCCCGGGGTTCGCCAGCCCGCCCAGATCGGTCACGTACCGCAGTTCCAGCGCCGCCACCCCGTCCAGGGTGGGCCGGATCCCGCTGTCGAGCAGGGCCTGCGCGGCCGACAGCAGCCGCGGCCGCGGGACGCCGAGGCGGTGCATCAGCACCAGCACCCAGACGTGGTAGGTGAAGTGGGCGTCCCCCCGGTACAGCCCGGCGCGGAACTCCGGGGCCGACGTCAGCCGGTCCGCCAGTTCGAGGGCGGGCCCGGTGACGGCGAGGCCGGGGACGCGCTCGCACAGCAGGAGGAGTTCGAGGAGCGGGCCGGCGGGGAACGGCCGGGCCGGCAGCTGTTCGTTCCAGACGCGCGGATCGAACCACTCGAGGTGCGCTTCGAGCCACTCCGGCGCGCTCACCGGCCCACCCGCAGCCGCAGGACCACCCCGAAGACCAGCGTCAGGCCCCCGACGACGGCCACGTCCAGCCACCACGGCAAGGCCCCGCTCGAGGAGACCAGCAGCTGCCGGACGCCGTCGACGGCATACGTCATCGGGTTGACCTTCAGCGCGGCGGACAGCCAGGCCGGCCCGCTGTCCGGCCGGAACACCGAGCCGGACAGGAACAGCAGCGGGTACATCGCCAGCTGGACCGCCGACTGCAGGGTCTGGACGCGGGTGATCACCGTCGCCAGGAACGCGCCGAACACGCCGAACGCCGCGCCGGTGGCGGTGAAGGCCGCCACCCCGGCGAGGTAGGACCACGGCGTCAGCCGCAGGTCCACCACCGGCGCGAAGGCCAGCATGATCGCGCTCTGCGCCCCGGCCGTCACCGCCGTCGCGAGGACCTTGCCGAGCGGCAGGCACAGCCGCGGCACCGGTGCCACGAGCATCTCCCGCAGCGCGCCGTACTCCCGGTCGAAGGCGTAGCTCAAGCCCGAGCTCACCCCGAGCGTGACGACCTGGATGGCGATGATCCCCGGGAAGACGTACGCGCTGAACGGGACGCCGTCGACCGCGGCGATCATCCCGTCGAACCCGACCGCGTAGACGAGCAGGAAGAACACCACCTGCACGGCCTGGGCCACCAGCGAGCCGGGGTGGCGGAACTGGCGGTAGAGGTCGCGGCCGGCGACCACCGCCAGCGCGCGGCCGATCTCCGTCCACGGCGCGGCCGCGGGCTCGGGCGCCGTCGTGGCGCGCACGGGCACGTCCTGCAGAGTCATGGTTCCCGCCTTCAGGCCTCGGTGGTGGCGAAGTAGACGTCGTCCAGCGAGGGCTCCCGCAGCGCCACCTCGGTGACCGGGACGGTCACGGCGCGGACGACCTCGGCGATCCGCCGCTCCGGCCGCGCGCACCGCACCAGCACCCCGTCCGGCCCGGCCGCGGCGTCGAACCCGGCGCGGACGAGCTCGGCGGCCGCCGCCGGATCGTCCGAAGTGGACAGCAGCAGCGCGGTGGCGGCCAGCTCCTCCTTGAGGACCGCGGGAGCGCCGCTGCGGACCTTCCGTCCGTTGTGGAGGATCGCGACGCTGTCGGCGAGCTCGGCCTCGGCGAGGTAGTGGGTCGCGTACAGCACGGTCACCCGCTCGTCGTCGCGCAACCGCGCCAGGTCCGCCCACACCGCGCGCCGGACCTCGGGGTCGAGGCCGGTGGTCGGCTCGTCGAGGAGCAGCAGCCCGGGGGAGTGCAGCAGCGCCCGGGCGATCTCCAGCCGCCGCGCGAGCCCGCCGGAGAGCTCCTCGACCGGGTCCCGCCGCCGGTCGGCGAGGCCGAACCGGTCCAGCACCTCGCCGATGCGGGCCCGGGCCCGCGCCCGGGACAGGCCGAAGAGGCGGGCGTGGAACCAGAGGTTGCGCTCCACCGGCAGGTCGGTGTCCAGGGTCTGCTCCTGGAACACCATGCCGATCCGGCGCCGCGCGGCGACCGGCTCGGCCGTCACGTCGTGCCCGAACACCTCGATCCGCCCGCGGTCCGGCGCCACCGCCGTGGACAGGGCCTTGAGGAGGGTGGACTTCCCGGCCCCGTTCGGGCCGAGCAGCGCGACGATCTCCCCGGGGCGCGCGCCCAGCGAAACGCCGTCGACGGCGTACCGCCCGCCGTAGCGGACTTCCAGGTCCCGGACGTCGAACGCGGGCGTCACGCGGACATCTCCGCCACGGTGCGGAGCCGGTCCAGCAGGACGTCGGCCGGGGGCACCACGATGCTCGGCACGATCGCGCGGCTCGCCACTTCGTAGGCGGTGCACGGGATCGGGTCGACGACGTCGTAGCCGTCCGCGCGCAGCTGCGCCACGTTCCGCTGGACGGCCGGGCGCTGCCACATGACCGGGTTCATCGCCGGGGCGAAGGTGACCGGGCAGTCCGCGGCCAGCACCGTGGTGGTGAGCAGGGTGGGGGCCAGGCCGTGCGCGACCGTGCCGAGCAGGTTCGCGGTGGCCGGCAGGACCAGCGCGTGATCGGCCCACCGCCCGAGGGCGACGTGCCCGCCCGCCGGGTCGGCTTCGGTGCAGACGCGGTCGCACAGCACGGAAAGCGCGGCCGCGGGCAGGAAACGCTCCGCGGCCGGGGTGAGCACCGCGACGATCTGGTGCACCCCCGCGGCGCGGAAGGCGTGCAGGTAGGCGGGCAGGCTCAGCACGGCGACCGAGCCGCTCACGCCGAGCAGGAGTTTCTCCGGCGGACCGGGCATCGCGACCTCCTCAGGCCAGCATCAGGGCGGTGTCCCACGCACCGGCCGCGGGCAGCAGGGCGCAGGCCACGCCGGCCGCGCCTTCGAGCATCCCGGCTACGTCCAGGCGCCGGTGCGCGGTGGCGTCCTGCCAGCCCCGCGGCGAGTCCGGGACGAGGTGCGGGAAGACGAACGCGGCGTCCGGGTCGGCGAACGACAGGACCCGGGTGGTCAGCCGGGCGCAGCCGTCGAGCAGCACCGGGTCGCCCGACGCGGTGCCGACGCGGCGCACCACCTGCAGCAGCCCGGCGTAGCCGTGGCAGACGGTGGGGCCGTCGAGCCGCCATTCGCGCTCGTCCCGGGCCAGCACCGCGCGCAGCGCACCGACGGCGGCGTCGCACCAGCCCGGCTCGCCGAGCGCGCCCCCGGCCCGGTGCAGGGCGGC
>NZ_JBSGJD010000193.1:0-19866 GCF_053605405.1 Amycolatopsis sp. NPDC003861 | reverse complement strand
CCGATGCCGCAGCCGTCGATGCGGATCATCTCCGACATCTTCTCCTTCACTTCGCAGCACATGCCGAAGTACAACTCGATCTCCATCTCCGGCTACCACATGCAGGAAGCCGGGGCGACCGCCGACCTGGAGCTGGCCTACACGCTCGCGGACGGCGTCGAGTACATCCGCTCGGGTGTCGACGCGGGGCTCAGCGTCGACAAGTTCGCGCCGCGGCTGTCGTTCTTCTGGGCGATCGGCATGAACTTCTTCATGGAGGTCGCGAAGCTGCGCGCGGCGCGCCTGCTGTGGGCGAAGCTCGTGAAGGGCTTCGACCCTTCGTCGCCGAAGTCGCTTTCGCTGCGGACGCACTCCCAGACGTCGGGCTGGTCGCTGACTGCGCAGGACGTCTACAACAACGTCGTCCGCACCTGCGTCGAGGCGATGGCCGCGACCCAGGGGCACACGCAGTCCCTGCACACGAACGCCCTCGACGAGGCCCTGGCGCTGCCGACGGACTTCTCCGCGCGGATCGCCCGCAACACGCAGCTGCTGCTGCAGCAGGAGTCCGGCACCACGCGCGTGATCGACCCGTGGGGCGGGTCGGCGTTCGTCGAGAAGCTGACCTACGACCTCGCGCGCAAGGCGTGGGGCCACATCACCGAGGTCGAGCAGGCCGGCGGCATGGCCAAGGCGATCGACGCCGGCATCCCCAAGCTGCGCATCGAGGAGGCCGCCGCGCGCACCCAGGCGCGCATCGACTCCGGGCGGCAGCCGGTGATCGGCGTCAACAAGTACCAGGTCACCGACGACGAAGAGATCGACGTCCTGAAGGTCGACAACGCCGGCGTCCGCGCCCAGCAGCTGGAGAAGCTGCGGCGGCTGCGGTCCGAACGCGACTCCGCGGCCACCGAGGACGCGCTGCGGCGGCTCACCGAGGGCTCGCAGAACGGCGGCAACCTCCTGGAGCTGGCGATCGACGCGGCCCGCGCGAAGGCCACGGTCGGCGAGATCTCCGACGCCCTGGAGAAGATCTGGGGCCGGCACTCCGGCCAGATCCGGACCATCTCGGGGGTGTACCGCGAGGAGGTGGGGAAGACGCAGAACGTCGAAAAGGCCCGTCAGCTGGTCGAGGAGTTCGCCGCGGAGGAGGGCCGGCGCCCCCGGATCCTCGTGGCGAAGATGGGCCAGGACGGCCACGACCGCGGCCAGAAGGTGATCGCCACCGGCTTCGCCGACCTCGGCTTCGACGTCGACGTCGGCCCGCTGTTCTCCACCCCGGCCGAGGTCGCGCGGCAGGCGATCGAGGCGGACGTGCACGTCGTCGGCGTCTCGTCGCTGGCCGCCGGGCACCTCTCGCTGGTGCCCGCGCTGCGGCACGAGCTCGCCGAGCTGGGCCGCGAGGACATCATGGTCGTCGTCGGCGGTGTCATCCCGCCGCAGGACTACCCGGCGCTGCGCGAGGCCGGGGCGGCGGCGATCTTCGGGCCCGGCACGGTGCTCGCGGACGCGGCCATCGACCTGCTCGGCCAGCTGTCCGCGCAGGAGTCCTGACCGTTGCCGCGCAGGATCGACGTCACCGCCTACGCCAAGGGGGTCCTGGCGGGCGACCGCGGGACGCTGTCGAAGGCGATCACGCTGGTCGAGTCGCAGCGGGACGACCACCGGGCGCTGGCGCAGGAACTGCTGGTCGAGCTGCTGCCGTCGGCCGGCGGCGCGCGGCGGGTCGGCATCACCGGCGTTCCCGGTGTCGGCAAGTCGACATTCATCGACCAGCTGGGCACCGACCTGACCGCGGCCGGGCACCGCGTCGCCGTGCTGGCCGTCGACCCGTCGTCCACCCGGACCGGCGGGTCGATCCTCGGCGACAAGACCCGGATGGCGCGGCTGGCGGTGGACGAACGGGCGTTCATCCGGCCGTCGCCGACGTCCGGGACGCTGGGCGGGGTCGCGCGGGCCACCCGCGAGACGATCGTGCTGATGGAGGCGGCCGGTTACGACGTCGTGCTGGTCGAGACCGTCGGGGTCGGACAGTCCGAAGTGACCGTCGCGAACATGGTCGACTGCTTCCTGTTCCTCACGCTGGCCCGCACCGGCGACCAGCTCCAGGGCATCAAGAAGGGCGTGCTGGAGCTCGCCGACGTCATCGCGGTCAATAAGGCCGACGGCGACCACGAGCGGGACGCCCGGCGCGCGGCGCGGGAACTGGCGGGCGCGCTGCGGATGATCTACGGGCCCGAAGCGTCGTGGACGCCGCCGGTGCTGACCTGCAGCGGCCTGCACAACCTGCGGCTCGACGAGGTCTGGGGCGCGATCGAGCAGCACCGCGACACGCTGACGGCGTCCGGCGAACTGGACGCGCGGCGGCGGCAGCAGCAGGTCGACTGGACCTGGGCGATGGTGCGCGAGCAGCTGCTCGGTCGGCTGGCGGTGCATCCGGACGTGCGAACGGTCGTTCCCGACGTCGAGCGGGCGGTGCGGGACGGTGAACTGACGGCTACCCTCGGTGCTCAGCGGATCCTCGACGCGTTCGGTGGCTGACGTGCGGGCGGTCCGTGGGCAGAATGCCTGGTCGTGGCGAAGGGATGACATGGCGAAACTGCGGGGTCTGGTCCTGGTCGGGCTGCTCGGGGCGGTGCTGTTCACCGCGTCCCCGGCGTACGCCGCGCCGGTGCGCCCGGTGGCCGTGACGGTGAGCGTGTCTTCCGCAGCGCTGGTGCCGGCGCAGACCCAGCCTCCGGGCCCGGTCCTCGACCCGGCCCAGACGGACAAGGCGAACAGCGAGAAGACCCGGAACAAGCTGGTCGCGGGCCTGATCGCGGTCGTCCTGCTCGGCATCGTGATCTGGGGGCGCAAGATCCGTTCGAAGCGGGCCAAGGGGTCCTGAGGTTTTCGGCTTTGCCGAAGTGGTGCACACCGTTCAACGCAGATCCGGTACCGGCCGTCTAGGACGGCGCTTTTCGAGGCGCGGCTTGCCGCCTGCATGGTGCACGATCGTCTGCAAATGCGTACAGAACGATCGGCACGACGCGTGACCCCAGCCGCTGCGCGGGTTACCCGTGTTGCGGGAGGAGGTGCGGCGTGACGGTGTTGGATTCACGACCGGACGTTCCAGGCGACCCCCATGGGCGCATCATCAACCCCATGGAGGGGTCCGAGGCGCTCATTTCCGAGGCCGGCGTAAGCATGGCTCCCGTGGAGGACCTTGGTGCGGGCCGCGGCCCGTTCTGGCTGGACGACTGGCTGCGCGCCAACGCGACCGACGTGCTCGCGTGGCGGCGGCACATCCACGCGCACCCGGAGCTGTCGCGGCACGAGTTCGCGACCACGGAACTGGTCGTCACGCTGCTGCGCTCGGTCGGCCTCAAGCCCTGGGTGCTGCCGGGCGGCACCGGCGTCGTCTGCGACATCGGCAGCGGCGAGCGGTGCGTGGCGTTGCGCGCGGACATGGACGCGCTGCCGCTGACGGAGGCGACGGGCCTGCCCTACGCGTCGACGACCGAGGGCGCGGCCCACATGTGCGGCCACGACGCCCACACGGCGATCCTGCTGGGCGCGGCCCGCGCCCTGGCCGGCGCGCCGGAGCTGCCGGGCCGGGTCCGGCTGATCTTCCAGGCGGCCGAGGAGGTCATGCCCGGGGGAGCCCTGGACATGATCGCGGCGGGCGCGCTGGAGGGTGTCGAGCGGATCTACGGCCTGCACGTCGACCCGCGGCTGGAGGTGGGCTCGGTCGGGATGCGCGTCGGCGCCCTGACGTCGGCGGCCGACCTGATCGAGCTGCGCCTGACGTCCCCGGGCGGCCACACGTCCCGCCCGCACCTGACGGCGGACCTGGTCCACGCGCTGGGCACGGTGATCACGTCCCTGCCCGCGGTGCTCTCCCGCCGCGTCGACCCGCGGTCCGGGACGGTCCTGGTGTGGGGAGCGGTCCACGCGGGCCAGGCGGCCAACGCGGTCCCCCAGGACGGCGTCCTGCGCGGCACCCTGCGCACGGCCGACCACGAGGTCTGGACGGCCCTGGAGCCCCTGGTCGCCTCCTCGGTGGAGTCGCTCCTGGCTCCCACCGGCGTCGGCTTCTCCCTGGACTATCGCCGCGGCGTCCCCCCGGTGGTCTCCGACCCGGAGTCGACGGCCCTGATGCGCGCCGGCGTCGAGGCGGCCCTCGGCGAAGGCGCTGTCGCGCCCACCGAGCAGTCCTCGGGAGGCGAGGACTTCGGCTGGTACCTCGAGCACGTCCAGGGAGCCTTCGCCCGCCTGGGCGTCTGGCCCGGCCCGCCCGCCCCCCAATCGGACATCCACCGCCCGACCTTCATCCTCGACGAGCGAGCCCTCCTCTGCGGAGTCCGAACCCTCGTCCACACCGCCCTAACCACCCTCGCCTAACGAGATCCGCCTCCAATCACGCGAGTCCCGTTTCCAATCACGCGAGTGCGGAGTTACGCACACGAGTTATCCACAGGCTCGGCGAGTTATCCACAGCTCGAGGATGAGGCCCTTCCGTTGATCGTCGGAGGGCCTCATCCTCGAAGCTGTGATCAGTTGGGGAGGACGACACGGCGCCGTCTCGCGTCGCGAAGCCGATGCGGTTTTGGGACGGCGAGCAGTGCTCGAAGGGCTGGCGACCGGCGTACTCGCGCAGCCTTGGCGAGGCGTGGTCATTCACGCGGCAGATGCGCTGAATCTCGCCACCCGGGCGCAGGCGGCGCTGATCGCAGTGGGTCCGCCCGCTGCTCTGTCGGGAGCTACTTCCCTTGCGCTGCATGGGATATCGGCGGCCCAAGAGTCCACCGTGCACCTGACAGTTCCCTACTCCCGGCGAGTGGAGTCGAGGTCCGGGTTGGCCGTCCATCGAGCCGAGTTCACCGAGTCCGACGTGGTCGAACTCGAGGGGTTGGCGGTGTTTTCGCTCGACCTCGCCCTCGCTGATTTCCTGTGCGATGGAGACAAGCGAACAGCGTTCGCCGCCCTCGACGAGGCCATGCTGGGCCTGTCTGCAGACCACTGCCTGAAGCTCCGCGAGAACGTCCGCGACCGGCTTTTGGACCGGAGGAGCAAGCGAGGTATCCACAGGGCGCAGATGCTCTTGGCGCTCGCCACCGGGAAGGCCGAATCGCCACCCGAAAGCATGCTCCGGCTGATCGTGGTCGAGGCCGGGCTGCCGGTGCCGGAGGCGCAGTACGAGATCACCGCCATCGACGGCCGGAGGCTGTACGTGCTCGATCTGGCCTGGCCGGCACTGCGCATCGCGCTGGAGTACGACGGCTTCGCGGCTCACGAGGAGCGGCGTGAACACGATGCCGAGCGGGACGAGCGGATGGCCGGGCGAGGATGGGTCACCATCCGCGCGACCGCGGCGGATCTCCGAGACCCCAGCCGGGTGCTGGCCGAGCTCCGGGCACACTTCGAGCGACGAGCGGCGTAACTCGCGTGATCGAGCCCGTCAGCCACGTGATTGGAGCCGTGACTCGCGTGATTGGAGGCGGAACTAGCCGGTTATGCCGGAGCAGGGGCGGGTTCGGAGGTCGTCGACGTAGTCGGCGGGGGCGCCGGCTGTCTCGGCGGCGTCGGCCAGGACGCCCAGGTAGCGGGCGGAGGGGAGGCCGCCTTCGTAGGCGTCCAGGACGTAGAGCCAGGCCAGGACCGAGCCGTCCATCGTCTGGACGCGGAGGCGGATCTTCGAATGGATCCCCAGCTCGCCGCCCTCCCAACGGTCCAGGCCGTCCTCGTCCAGCGACGTCACGTCGTAGAGGACGACGAACACCCGTGACCCCGGGTCCTCGACGATCGTGGCCAGGGCACCTTCCCACCCCAGGTCCTCGCCGCCGAAGGTCAGGCGCCAGCCCTCCAGCCAGCCGGTGCCGGCCATCGGCGAGTGCGGCGCGCGCTCCAGCATCTGGGCGGGCTCCATGTTCGATCCGTACGCGGCATACAACGGCACGCCGACAGCGTAGCGACACCTCCCTCACCCGAGTGGACGCACTCGCCGTGTTCGCCCACTTCAGTGTCCGGTCACCTTCGCCGCGTACGGTGAGAGCACCGCACGCTCACTCCGAGGAGGACCCAGGTGACCAGGATCGTGATCATGGGCGGGGGCCCGGCCGGCTACGAAGCCGCGCTGGTCGCGGCCCAGCACGGAGCCGACGTCACGATCGTCGAGCGGGACGGCCTCGGTGGCGCCTGCGTCCTCTACGACTGCGTCCCCTCGAAGACGTTCATCGCGAGCTCCGGCGCGCTGGCGAAGATGCACGACCTCAGCGAGCTCGGCATCAACACCGACCTGGCCGACACCAGCATCGACCTCCCGACCGTCCACGGCCGGGTGAAGGGCCTCGCGCTCGCCCAGTCCGCCGACATCCGCGCCCGCGTCCAGCGCGAAGGCGTCCGCGTCATCGCCGGCGAGGCCCGCTTCTGCGACGAAGAGCCCGGCCTGGCGACGCACAAGGTCGCCGTCACGACCAAGGACGGCACCGAGAAACTGCCCGCCGACGTCGTCCTCATCGCCACCGGCGCCACGCCGCGCGTCCTGCCCGGCGCCGTGCCCGACGGCGAGCGCATCCTCGACTGGCGCCAGCTCTACGAGCTCCAGGAGCTGCCGGAGCACCTCGCCGTGATCGGCTCGGGTGTCACCGGCGCCGAGTTCGCGTCCGCCTACACCGAGATGGGCGTCAAGGTCACCGTCGTCTCCAGCCGGGACCGCGTCCTCCCGCACGAGGACGCCGACGCCGCCGCCGTGCTCGAAGAGGTCTTCTCCCAGCGCGGCACGACCGTCGCCAAGCAGGCGCGCGCCGACCGCGTCGAGCGCACCGAAAAGGGCGTCGAGATCCACCTCGCCGACGGCCGCGTGATCGAAGCCAGCCACGCGCTGATGACCGTCGGATCGGTGCCCAACACCCGGGACATCGGCCTGGACAAGGTCGGCATCGAGCCCGGCCCCGGCGGGTTCATCACCGTCGACCGCGTTTCGCGCACCTCCGTTCCCGGGATCTACGCCGCCGGCGACTGCACCGGCGTGCTCATGCTGGCCTCGGTGGCGAGCATGCAGGGCCGCATCGCGATGTGGCACGCGCTGGGCGAAGGCGTCGCGCCGATCAAGCTCAAGACCGTCGCCGCCAACGTGTTCACCCACCCGGAGATCGCCACCGTCGGCATCAGCCAGCAGGCGATCGACTCCGGCGAGGTGCCCGCGCGCACCATCATGCTGCCCCTGGCCACCAACGCGCGCGCGAAGATGGAGGGCCTCCGCCGAGGCTTCGTGAAGCTGTTCTGCCGCCCCGCCACCGGCGTGGTCGTCGGTGGTGTCGTCGTGGCGCCGCAGGCGAGCGAGCTCATCCTTCCCATCGCGCTCGCCGTCCAGAACCAGCTCACAGTGGACCACCTGGCACTGACATTTTCGGTGTACCCGTCGCTGTCGGGCTCGATCACCGAGGCCGGCCGCCAGCTCATGCGCCACGACGATCTCGACTGATCCGGCACGCAACCCGGGCGCACCCGCCGCGTCTTGTCGGTTGTAAGGCTGAAGGACGCGAAGGGTGCGAACGTGCGCAAGACGGTGGTTTTCGTTGCGGCAGCGGTGATCGGGGCGACGGCGCTGACGGGACCGGCGATGGCGCAGAGCACCGGTCCGGCCCCGAGCACCAGCCCCGCGCCGACCGCGAAGGCGGGCAGCGTCCAGCTCAACGTGAACACCGCGATCAACCAGACGCTGGTGGACAAGTACGTCCGCGACGCGCCGAACGTCGCGCTGGCGAAGTGCGAAGGCCCTTCGCCGGCCTTCGCCTCGCCGGTGCTGACGTTCAGCAACTACACCCCGGGCCCGTTCATGGGCGCCGACGCGAACATCAGCGCCGACGTCGAGCTCAAGCCCGGAACCGCGGCGGGGACGTACCCGCTGAGCGTGACCTGCGGCGGCCAGACCTACACCACGCAGTTCTCGGTGCCTGCCGCCCAGGTCGCGAAGGTGCCGTCCGGTGCCGCGAAGGCCGGCGACGGCAGCATGGCGGGCTGATTTCCCCACCGAACTCTCCGGGGCGGGAAGAGGGGTTGGAAATGAAGAAGTTCCTGGCCGTCGCCGCCGTTTCGGGTGGCTTGCTGCTCTCGGCCCCGGCGGCCTTCGCCGCGACGCCGGCGGAGCACGCGGGGAACCCGAAGGCCTACCTCCGCGTCCTGCCGACCGCGGCCCGCCCGGGCGCGAAGGTGCAGATCCGGCTCGGTTGCGACGCCGCGAGCACGCGCGACCTGGCGTCCCCGGTGCTCAAGATCGGCGCGCTGCGGCGCGTCGGCCCGCAGAACGACCCGGCCAAGGCACCCGCCGCGGCCGCGTCGGCGGTGGTGCAGGCCGCGAAACCGGGCGTCTTCCGGGTGTCGTTCTCCTGCGGCGGCGCGGACCTGACCACGAAGTTCACCGTTCTGGGTGAACGTCGTCAGGTGGCGAAGGTGCCGTCGGGCGCACCGCAGACCGGTGGTGGTTCGGACGGCCACGGACCGCTCGCCGCCGCGGGCGCGATGGGCGTGCTGGCCGTCGGCGGTGGCGGGCTCGTGCTGGCGCGACGATCACGGCGACGATGATCCACTGATTTCCCGAACCGAGAGCCGCCCGAGGGCGGCTTTTTTCTGCGCATTTTCGCGACGCATTCATGACGTCCGGGCGCAATCGGCGACCCCGTCGACGAGCACGATCCGCACCGCGCCGCTGTCCCCGACCGGCATACCGACGGTGCCGCGCCCGACGGACCCGGGCACCGACTTCCCGGACGGCCCGGTCGCCCGGATCGTGACGATGTACTGCGCCCACGAGGACTCCAGCACGGTCTTCGAGGTGCGCCCGGCGGCCAAGCAGGTCGCCAAGGTGCCGTCCGGCGCGCCGCAGACCGGGGCACCGACGGCCCGGTCGACGGCTCCGGGCGCGCCGCCGCTGATCCGGCCGCGGAGGTACCGTCGGGACGCAACCGAACGGACCACCCGGACGTGTGAACTTGCAGGCACCAGGCAGGGGGAGGACATGACCAGGAGGATCGCGACCAGACGGGGTGTCCTGATCGCCGTCGTCGCCGCGTTGCCGGCCACGCTGGTGGTGCTGGCGCTGACGCTCGGCGGCGCCCCCGGCTCGGGTACCGCGCAACCGCCGTCGGCCCAGCCGGTCGCGGTCGCGCCGGAGCCGCAGGTGGACAGCCAGGACGCCGTCGCGGCGTTGCCCAAGTCCGAACCCGTCTCCGTCGACATCCCGAAGATCGGCGCGCACTCGTCGCTGGTCCCGCTGGGGCTCAACCCGGACAACACCGTCGAGGTGCCGCCGGTGACCACGCCGCTGCAGGCCGGCTGGTACACCTACGCGCCGACGCCGGGCGAGGTCGGCCCGGCGGTCGTCCTCGGGCACGTGGACGGCAACCACCAGAAGGGGATCTTCTTCCGGCTCAAGGAGCTGGCCGCCGGGGACCGCGTCTCGATCGCCCGCAAGGACGGCACCACAGTGGTCTTCAAGGTGACGAAGGTGCACCAGGTGCCGAAGAAGGACTTCGAGGCCGAAGGGGTCTACGACGACACGGCCGGTCCGGAGCTGCGGCTGATCACCTGCGGCGGCGTCTTCGACCGGAGCGCGCACAACTACGTCGACAACATCGTCGTGTACGCCCGCCTGGTCCAGGCCTGATTTTCGGTTTTTGTCGGTGCCCGGTGCAAGACTGTGCCGGTCGTCACCAGCGGCGGCACGGACGAGGGGTTGGGAGTCGGCATGGTGTTCCGGGACGAAAGATGGCCCGACGGTACGCCCGGCTGGGTGGACCTGATGGTGCCCGATCAGGAGAAGGCGATCGCCTTCTACGGCAGCCTGTTCGGCTGGGACGTGCAGACGGGCGGTGAGGAGACCGGCTTCTACGGCATGGCGCAGCTGCGGGGGCGCCCGGTCGCCGGCATCGGCCGCACGCCACCGGGCCAGGACATCCCACCATTCTGGACGACCTACCTCGCGGTGTCCGATGTGGACCGCACAGCCACGGCCATCACCGAGGCGGGCGGGCAGATCGTGGTGCCGGTGACGGAAGTGCTGAAGGAGGGCCGGATGGCGATCGCGGCCGACCCAGCGGGTGCCGCCTTCGGGCTGTGGGAGGCCGGCAACCACATCGGCACGCAGGTGACGGCGGCCCCGGGCACCTTGGCGTGGAACGAATGCATGAGCCGAGACTTCGCGGCGGCGAAGCCGTTCTACGAGGAGATCTTCGGCTACGGCTTCCAGGACATCTCGAGCGACCAATTCACGTACGCGGTGGTGCTGATCGACGGGCGCCCGATCGGCGGGCTCGGCACGGTGCCGGCCTCGGTGCCACCGGAGGTGCCGTCGTACTGGTCGGCGTACTTCTGGGCGGCGGACGCCGACGCGAGCGCGGCCAAGGTGGCCGACCTCGGCGGCACGGTCGAGGGCAAGCCGTTCGACTCCCCGTACGGGCGGCAGGTGCGGGTTGCGGACGACCAAGGAGTGCCGTTCATGATCATCGCCCCGAACGCGCAATCCGGCGAGCCGGAGGGCTGGGAGGTGTGACCCGGGCGGGCTGGAGGGCTGGGAGGTGTGACCCGGGCGGGCCGGAGCGGCGCTTCTGGCCGGGGGCGTGGTCACTTGGCCGCGGGAGGCGCGATCGGGTGAGCCGGGAGCAGCGGGAGGCGGCGACCTCGGCCGTGGGAGGCGTGGCCAGGTAGGCCGGGAGCCCTGCGAGGTGTCGCCTTCGGGCGTGGGGTGCGGCCGGGCGAGCCGGGAGCGCTGTGAGGCAGCATCCTGGGCCGTGGGCGGCGACCGGGCAGGCCGGGAGCGCCTTGATAGGGCGAGCCGGGAGCGTCGCGAGGCGGGCTCCGGCGCGCGGAGGCCTGACAAGCCAGGCCGGGAGCGCCACGGCGTGGCACCCCCGGCCCCGGCCGGTCAGTCCTCGTCGGCGACCCAGTCGAACGTCTTGGTCACCGCCTTCTTCCAGTTACGGTACTCGCGCTCGCGGCGGGCGTCGTCCATCGACGGCTCCCACTGCTTGTCCTGGGCCCAGTTGGTGCGGATGTCGTCCTCGGACTTCCAGAACCCGACGGCCAGGCCGGCGGCGTACGCGGCACCCAGTGCGGTGGTCTCGTTGACCACCGGGCGGATCACCGGCACGCCGAGGATGTCGGCCTGGAACTGCATGAGCAGCTCGTTGACGACCATCCCGCCGTCCACCTTGAGGGAGGTGAGCGAAACACCCGAGTCGGCGTTCATCGCCTCGAGCACTTCGCGCGTCTGGAACGCCGTCGCCTCCAGGACCGCGCGGGCGAGGTGGCCCTTGTTGACGAACCGGGTGAGGCCGACGATCGCGCCGCGGGCGTCGGATCGCCAGTAAGGAGCGAACAGGCCCGAGAACGCCGGGACGAAGTACGCGCCGCCGTTGTCCTCGACGCTGCGTGCGTGCTCCTCGATCTCGGCCGCCGTTGTGATCATGCCGAGGTTGTCGCGCAGCCACTGCACCAGCGAACCGGTGACGGCGATGGAGCCTTCCAGCGCGTAGACCGTGTCCTTCGAGCCGATCTTGTAACAGATCGTGGTGAGCAGCCCGTTCTGCGACATCACCTTCTCGGTGCCGGTGTTGAGCAGCATGAAGTTGCCGGTGCCGTAGGTGTTCTTGGCCTCGCCGGGCGAGAGGCAGGCCTGGCCGAACGTCGCGGCCTGCTGGTCGCCCAGGATGCCCGCGATCGGGACGCCCGCCAGCGCGCCCTTCTCGCGGACCTTGCCGTACTCCTCGGACGAGGAACGGATCTCCGGCAGCATCGAAAGGGGGATGCCCATCTCGCCGGCGATCTCGGCGTCCCACTGCAGGGTGTCGAGATCCATCAGCATGGTGCGCGACGCGTTGGTCGGGTCGGTGACGTGCACGCCGCCGTCCGCGCCGCCGGTCATGTTCCACAGCACCCAGGTGTCCATGTTGCCGAAGATCAGGTCGCCGGCCTCGGCCTTCTCACGCGCGCCCTCGACGTTGTCCAGGATCCACTTGACCTTGGGCCCGGAAAAGTACGTCGCGAGCGGGAGGCCGACCTTGTCGCGGTAGCGCTCCTGGCCGCCGCCGAGGTTGCCGAGCTCGGTGACGATCTTGTCGGTGCGGGTGTCCTGCCAGACGATCGCGTTGTACACCGGCTTGCCGGTGGTCTTGTCCCAGACGAGGGCGGTCTCCCGCTGGTTGGTGATGCCGACGGCGGCGATGTCCTTGGCCGTGAGGTCGGCCTTGGCCAGCGCACCCGCGGCGACCCGGCGCGTGTTCTCCCAGATCTCTTCCGCGTTGTGCTCGACCCAGCCGGCGCGCGGGAAGATCTGCTCGTGCTCGCGCTGGTCGACCGAGACGACGCGGCCCTCGTGGTTGAAGATCATGCACCGGGTGGACGTGGTGCCCTGGTCGATCGCGGCTACGTACGAAGTCATGTGTGCTCCCGGATTTCCGTCGATCGGGCGATCAGGTCAGGTTGTGGACGGCGAGGTACAGCAGGGCGGCCAGGGCGCCGCCGACGAGCGGGCCGACGACCGGGATCCACGAGTAGCCCCAGTTCGCGTTGGCCTTGTTCTTGATCGGCAGCAGGAACGCGTACGCGATCCGCGGGCCCAGGTCGCGGGCCGGGTTGATGGCGTAGCCCGTCGGCCCGCCGAGGGAGGTGCCGATCACGAGCACCACGAACGAGACGCCCGCGTAGCCCAGTGCGGAGTTGCCGAAGTTCGGGGTGCCGCCGTCGCCGGCCGCGTAGACCGGGCTGAGCAGGATCCAGGCGACCAGCACGAAGGTGCCGATGATCTCGGTGACGAGGTTCCAGGCGGTGTTGGGGATCTGCGGTGCGGTGGAGAAGATGCCGAGGGTGTTCTCGGGCTCGGGGTGGTCGTCGAACTGCAGCTTGTAGGCGGCCCAGCAGAGCACGGCACCGAGGATGGCGCCGGCGAACTGGCCGATGAAGTACAGCGGGACGTCCGCCCACTTGGTCTTGTCGGCGATGGCGAGGCCGAGGGTCACGGCCGGGTTGAGGTGGGCCCCGCTCGGGGCGGCGATGCTGGCGCCGGTGAAGACGGCGAACGCCCAGCCGAAGTTGATGAACAGGAAGCCCGCGTTGTGACCGTTGTTCTTACGGAGCACGTGGTTCGCGACGACACCGTTGCCGAGCAGGATCAGCGCGGCCGTTCCCAGTAGTTCCCAGACGATTATTGCTCCAGCACTCACCGCTGCACCTCCACACTGGACACTCTGCGCAGGGTCGATCACGGCGTGCCACGGCCCCGTTGCCGACCCACGTCCGCGCGACGTTACCGGGGCGTAGAAGCTACTTCCAAGCACCGGGCAGCCGAATCTTTTCAAGATCGCGGAGGGTTACGCCACAAGTGTCATCCGTGGACGGGCGGATGATCACCGGGTCGTGCGATGCTGGAAGCCTCGCCGGCACGAGGAGGAATGTCACGTGGCGCAGCACGCAGCGGAGACGAACCCGGCTCGACTGGGCCCGGTCAAGCGGGAAGAGACGTGGCAGCGGCTCGGCAAGGAGACGTTCGACCTCGTCGTCATCGGCGGCGGCGTCGTCGGGGCGGGCACGGCGCTGGACGCCGCGACGCGCGGGCTGCGGGTCGCGCTCGTCGAGGCCCGCGACCTCGCGTCCGGGACGTCGAGCCGGTCGAGCAAGCTTTTCCACGGCGGCCTGCGGTACCTGGAACAACTCGAATTCGGCCTGGTCCGGGAGGCGCTGCGCGAGCGCGAGCTGATGCTGACGACGATCGCGCCCCACCTGGTGAAGCCGGTCAGCTTCCTCTACCCGCTGACGCACCGCGTGTGGGAGCGCCCGTACACCGCGGCCGGCCTGCTGATGTACGACACGATGGGCGGCGCCCGCAGCGTCCCGGGGCAGAAGCACCTGACCCGCGCCGGCGCGCTGCGGATGGTGCCGGCGCTCAAGCGCTCGGCGCTGATCGGCGGGATCCGCTACTACGACGCGCAGTCCGACGACGCCCGCCACACGATGACGGTGGCGCGGACGGCGGCGCACTACGGCGCGGTCGTGCGGACGTCGACCCAGGTCGTCGGGTTCCTGCGCGAAGCCGACCGGGTGTCCGGCGTGCGCGTGCGCGACGTCGAGGACGGGCGCGAAACGGAGATTTCGGCCGCCGCGGTGATCAACTGCACCGGCGTCTGGACCGACGAGCTGCAGCGCCTCTCGGGCGGCCGCGGCCGGTTCCGGGTGCGCGCGAGCAAGGGCGTGCACATCGTCGTCGCGCGCGACCGGATCGTCTCGGAGTCGGGGATGATCCTGCGCACCGAGAAGTCGGTCCTGTTCGTCATCCCGTGGCGCAACCACTGGATCGTCGGCACGACGGACACGGACTGGAACCTCGACCTCGCCCACCCGGCGGCGACGAAGCACGACATCGACTACATCCTCGAGCACGTCAACACCGTCCTCGCGACACCGCTGACGCACGACGACATCGAAGGCGTGTACGCCGGCCTTCGCCCGCTGCTCGCGGGGGAGAGCGAAGAGACGTCGAAGCTGTCGCGCGAGCACGCGGTGGCCCGCGTGGCCCCGGGCCTGGTGGCGATCGCGGGCGGCAAGTACACGACGTACCGGGTGATGGCGGCGGACGCCGTCGACGCGGCGGCGGTGGACCTGCCGGGCCGCTCCCAGCCGTCCATCACGGACAAGGTCCCCCTCCTGGGTGCGGACGGCTACCACGCGCTGGTCAACCAGGCCGACCACCTGGCCGCCGAGCACGGCTTGCACCCCTACCGGGTGAGGCACCTGCTGGACCGCTACGGCTCACTCGTCCACGAGGTCCTGGCCTCGGCGGAGGGCCGCCCGGAGCTGCTGAAGCCGATCGAGCACGCCCCGGACTACCTGGGCGTCGAAGTGGTGTACGCGGCTTCGCACGAAGGGGCGCTGCACCTGGAGGACGTCCTGGCCCGCCGGACGCGCATCTCGATCGAGTACGCGCACCGCGGCGTGGACTGCGCCGAGCAGGTGGCCACGCTGGTGGGCGAGGTGCTCGGCTGGTCGCCCGAAACGGTGAAGCACGAGATCGAGGTCTACCGGGCCCGGGTGGAGGCGGAGCGCAAGTCCCAGTCCCAGCCGAACGACGAAGCGGCGGACGCGCTGAGGTCGGCGGCGCCGGAGGCCCGGGCGGGCATCGTGGAGCCGGTGAGCTGAGCGGGGTCAGGACGTCCGGTGCCAGCGGATCAACCGCTCACCGGTCGGCGCCCGCTCGGCCTCCGGGCCCACCAGGGTGAACCCGCAGCGCTCGGCGACGATCGCCGAGGCCGCGTTGCTCTCCTCGTACCGGTAGCTGACCTCGGTCAGCCCGAGGCCGCCGAAGCCGAACCGCAGCGCCGCGTTCAACGCCGTCGTCGCGATCCCCTTGCCGCGCTCGGCCGGGTGGACCCAGATCGTCGCCTCGGCGTACGACGCGTCCAGGTTCAGCTCGCGCAACCCGACCTCGCCCAGCAGCCGGCCCGAGGTCGGCTCCGCGATCGCCCAGGAACAACGCTCGTCGCCCGCCCACTGGGCCGCCCGCAGGGCCACGTACTCGGTGGCCTCGTCCAGGGTGCGCAGCCGGTAGTTCAGGACGTATTTGCGGTGCGTCGGATCGGCGAACGCCTCCATCAACAACGGGCGGTCGTCGAGGTGGCGGTCGGCGCGCAGTTGGCGCAGGTAGTACGTGCCCGCGTTGATCTCCACCGGTTCCACTCCGCCCAGCCTAGCCAGGCCGGGAGCGAGCCGCTCCCGGCCCGGCGATCAAGGTTGCCCGGCGAAAGGGAGCAATCAGGAGCGGCGGCGGCGCGCCCCGGCGATCATGGCCACCACCAGTGGCAGCGCCACCGAAATGATCAGCAGCCGGCCGCGGGACAGGATCAGCACCGCGATCGCCAGGACGATCGCGATCGGGACCGCGCCCGCCGTCAGGAACCGGACCAGGGCGGTGTCCCCGGCAGGCGCCACCATCGGCGCCGATACCCCGGTCAGCAACGCGCTCGGCCGGGGTGAGGGCAGGTCGTCGAAGAGGGGTACGAGCTCGCTGACGCGCTTCGCCGCGGTGACCTTCGCGGACCGGGCGCCGTACTCGTCGATGTCGAGCCGGCCGGTGCGGACGTGTTCCTCCAGGACGTCCAGGGCGTCCTGGCGTTCCTCGTCGCTCAACCGCATGTCGCCCACGGCCGGATCAGCGGCCCAGTTCGCGGCGGTAGGAGTCGCGCAGCTCGCGGCGGCGCTCGCGGTCGCGCAGGTGCCGCTCGCGGCGGTCGCGGTGGTGCTGGTCGTGGTTCCAGTCGTGGCCCCACATCGACTTGCCGAACACCGTCAGCCCGATCGGGACGAAGATGATCGGCCAGGCCAGCGTGCCCGTGGCGATCAGCGCGATCGCGGCGATGAAGGCCAGCGGCACGATCGCGGCGAGGAACCGCTGCGGCGGCGACCAGTTGTCCGGGGTCCGCGGGCGCGCCGGCTCGGGTGGCGCGGCGGCGGGCTCGGGGGCCGCGACCGCCTGCGGGACGTCCTCGTACCGCGGGTGCGGGGCGGGGAGGTCCGCGAAGATCTCGGCGAGCTCGCCGCGCGTCTTGGCCGCGGTGATCCGGGCCGAGCGCTCGCCGTACTCGTCGATGTCGATCCGCCCCGCGCTCATGTGCTCGCCGAGGGCGGACAGCGCGGACTCACGGTTCTGGTCGCTGATCCGCAACTGCGGAGACGGGACTTCGGTCACGTAGTCGATGGTAGGCCGCCCCGGGGGCGGCCCACCACGACATCTGTAACGAACCGTGCTACTTGAGCTCGAGCAGCTGTGTGCCTTGCGTCACGGCGGCGCCGACCTCGACCGAAAGCCCGGTGACCGTGCCCGCTTTGTGGGCGGTGACCGGATTCTCCATCTTCATCGCCTCGAGGACGACGATCAGCTCACCGGCTTCGACCGTCTGGCCCTCTTCGACGGCCACCTTGACGATCGTGCCCTGCATCGGCGCCGTCACGGCGTCACCGCTCACCGCCGCCTTGGTGCCGCCGGCCCGCTTCCGCGGCTTCGCCTTGACGGCCGTCCCGCCGCCCCCGCCGCCTTCGAACGCGAACCCGCCCGGCAGCGACACCTCGAGCCGGCGCCCGCCGACCTCGACGACGACGTTCTGCCGCGGTTCCTCTTCGGCGGCCTCCACGTCCGGGGCGACGAACGGCTCGATCCGGTTGTCGAACTCCGTCTCGATCCAGCGCGTGTGCACGCTGAAGCCGTTCTCGTCGCCGATGAACGCCGGGTCGTTCACGATCACGCGGTCGAACGGCAGCACCGTCGCCATGCCTTCGACGACCATCTCGTCGAGCGCCCGGCGGCTGCGTTCGAGGGCGTTGTTCCGGTCCGACCCGGTGACGATCAGCTTGGCCAGCATCGAGTCGAACTGCCCGCCGATGACGCTGCCGGATTCGACCCCCGAGTCGACCCGCACGCCCGGCCCGCTCGGCGCGACGAACTTCGTCACCGTGCCCGGCGCCGGCAGGAAGCCGCGGCCGGCGTCCTCGCCGTTGATGCGGAACTCGATCGAGTGGCCGCGGGGTTCGGGGTCGGAGGTGATCCGCAGCTGCTCGCCGCGCGCGATGCGGAACATCTCGCGGACCAGGTCCAGCCCGGTCGTCTCCTCCGACACCGGGTGCTCGACCTGCAGCCGCGTGTTGACCTCGAGGAAGGAAATCGTGCCGTCGGTCGCGACGAGGTACTCGACCGTGCCGGCGCCGTAGTAGCCGGCTTCCTTGCAGATCGCCTTCGCGGACTCGTGGATGCGCTTGCGCTGCTCGTCGCTCAGGAACGGCGCGGGCGCCTCCTCGACGAGCTTCTGGTGCCGGCGCTGCAGCGAGCAGTCGCGGGTGCCGACGACGATCGCGTTGCCGTGCATGTCGGCCAGCACCTGCGCCTCGACGTGGCGCGGCTTGTCCAGGTACCGCTCGACGAAGCACTCGCCGCGGCCGAACGCGGCGACCGCCTCGCGGGTGGCCGATTCGAACAGCTCGGGGATCTCTTCGCGGGTGCGCGCGACCTTCAGGCCGCGGCCGCCACCGCCGAACGCGGCCTTGATGGCCACCGGCAGGCCGTGCTCGTCGGCGAACGCGACGATCTCGGCGGCGTCCTTGACCGGCTCCTTCGTGCCCGGCACCAGCGGCGCGCCCGCGCGCGTGGCGATGTGGCGGGCGGTGACCTTGTCGCCGAGGTCGCGGATCGCCTGCGGGCTCGGCCCGATCCAGGTCAGCCCGGCGTCCAGGACGGCCTGCGCGAAGTCCGCGTTCTCCGACAGGAAACCGTAGCCGGGGTGCACCGAGTCGGCGCCCGACCGCTTGGCGGCGTCCAGGAGCTTGTCGAAGTTCAGGTAGCTCTCGGCGGCCGTCGTGCCTCCCAGCGCGAAGGCTTCGTCGGCCAGACGTACGTGCGGCGCGTCGCGATCCGGGTCGGCGTACACCGCGACACTGGCCAGCCCAGCGTCCTTCGCGGCTCTGATGACGCGTACCGCGATTTCGCCACGGTTGGCGACCAGGATCTTGGTCACCGGACCACCCGTGGTTTCGCCGACCTGCTCGGCCACCCCGCACCTCCTGCGTCCGACAGCTGCATTGCTGACCGCCCACGCGGCATCAGGGAAGTCTACGGATCTGACGTCCGGAGTCTCCTGAGTGAGAGGTGGACCACGCTCAGACGTGGTGGCGCAGCTCCTCGGGCAGTGGCGAGTCGAGCACGATCACGTCGTACGGGTTCGCGGAGTGCACCTTCGGCAGGTGCTCGGTGTTCACCAGCACCCACGGCTGGTGCTCGCCGCAGCAGTCGATCAGCCGGTCCAGCGCGGTGAAGGCGACCAGGGCGGTGCGGCCGTCCGGCGTGCGCCGCAATTCGATGGACGCGCCCTCGGCCTCGGGGTCGACCGGGCCGGTCGGGAGGTACAGGGCTGGCGGCAGGTTCGGGTTCGTCACCCGGACAACATAGACGGACACCCTCCGCTACCCGTGACCCCGTCGGGTTGAACCCGCCACATCGTCACGGGGCGCTGCCGACGCACGCGCGCGAAGCGGCTTACGCTCTGTCTTATGCGGACTACGGCAGCGCGGACGCCCCGGTCGGCGCTGCTGACCGCGGTGCTGGCCGCGGTGGTCACGGTCGGCGCGATCGGCGCGGTGTTCCTGCTGCGGCCGCGGCCCGAGGCGGCGCCCGGACTGGCCGAGCCCGCCGCCGGCCCGGTGACACCCGCGGTGACCTGCGGCGGCGGCCCGTGCCGCCAGCTCGCGGCGGTGACCGTCGGGGGCACGCCGGTGGTGCTGCTGACCGGCACCGCGGGCGGTTCGGCCCGCCTGCGCGTCGGGCCCGAGCCGGGCACGGTGTTCGAGCTGTCGATCGCCCAGCTGGGTGTCCGGCTGGACCAGAACTCGCTGCGCTGCATCGACGGCCCGGCGCCGGCGTGCCTGGTCCGCGGCGACGTCGGCGACGACGGCACGGCCGCGTACGGCGAACTGCTGGTCGCCAGCGGGGGAGTGTGGCGCGACTGGGGCAAGCCGTTCTACGCGGACGCCGGGACGCTGTCGCTCTACGACGTCACGGCCGACGCCAGCCCCGACGTGATCGTGGTCCGCCACGACTGCCCGGATTCCGCTTCCGGCACGCCGAAGTGCGCGACCGCGCCGGTGCTGGGCGAGGTGTACGACCTCTCGGGCCGGACGGTGGGCTGCACGCGCCGGGTGACGTCGCCCTCGGACCTGCGCGGCTGGCCGGACATCCGCCTCACCCGCGCCGACCTGCGCGCCTGCCCGTCCTGAGTCGCACGCGCCCCAATGAGGTTTTCTCAGTAGGGCTGGGTGGGGTGCGTGTTGCCGTGAGATGAGGCGTGGGGCCGCTGGTAGGACTGAGTTTGCGAAGAC
>NZ_JBSGJD010000192.1:0-19874 GCF_053605405.1 Amycolatopsis sp. NPDC003861 | reverse complement strand
TCATCCCCCACCGAAGTGGGTTCAGCGTTCGACTTGCATGTGTTAAGCACGCCGCCAGCGTTCGTCCTGAGCCAGGATCAAACTCTCCAACAATGAACAGTTCAATCGAGGCATTTTACTGCTCTCAAAGGAAACCCCGACGAGGGGGTTTCAATATAAGCTCTACTGGCTTAGTTCACTAGCACACTGTTGAGTTCTCAAGCAACACACTCCGGACTCGCCGCCTTATCAGCGGCTATATCCTCGGCAGTTGTTCCAAGCGATATTCACAAGCTTTTGGTCGAGCATGCCTCAGCCTACGGGTTTAGTCGTAGGGGGTCGGCGGCCGCTCGTGGGCCGACGCTGAACATTACCCGGTCCGATCCGCGGTGTCAACCCGCTCGTCCCGGCCTGGTCTCTTGGGGCTTTCGGCCCCGGTGTGACCCGGTGTTCCTGGCGACGAAGAGAAGATTACATGCCCCGGAACGACCCCGGAACAGGGGGGTCACTTAACGGCGTCGCCGCAGGTCAGAGTGCTTACGGACGGCTACGACGGCGCCGTCGGCAGATACCGCGGCGGCACCCGGGCCGGCGCGGCCCGCGAGAAGTCCGCCGCCAACGCCAGCATCCGGGCGTCGGACCACCGCGCTCCCATGAACGAGATGCCCACCGGGAGGGGTCCGGCAAACCCGGCCGGGACCGTCACGTCCGGGTAGCCCGCGACCGCGGCCGGCGTCGAAGACGGGATCACGTCGTTGTCGCCCACCGCGCAATCCGTCTTCCAGGCCGGCGGGTTGGTCGGCGAGGCGATCGCGTCCAGGTGATACGCGTCCAGGGTCTCGTCCAGGGATCGGCGCGAAAGGTCCGTGAGCTCGGCGCGCACGGCGCGGTAACCCGGGTCCGACGGTCCGGGCGCCGCCAGGGCCTGCTCGAACAGCTCCTGCCCCGCGAAACACGTCCGCTCCAGCGGGTCCGCCCGGTTGTAGGCGATCAGCTCGGCCAGGTTCCGCGGCCCGGACGGGCGGGTCGCCAGGTACGCGTCGATGTCCCGGTGGAATTCCGTGAGCAGGGCCGGGAACTCCAGTTCGGCCAACCGCGACTGATAGGGCAACGTCACTTCGACGACCGTCGCACCGGCCTTGACCAGGGAGTTCTTCGCCGATGTCATGATCGCGTCGGTGGCCGGGCCGAGGACCGGGAGGCGCCACAGACCGATGCGGGCGCCGCGCAGGACACCCGGCCGGAGGAACTTCGCGTAGTCCGTGGGCTGAGTGCGGGGGTACGTCAGGGTCGCCGGGTCCGCGGGGTCGCGGCCCTGCAGGACCGACAGCGTCAGGGCCGCGTCGACGACGTTGCGGGCGATCGGGCCCGCCGTGTCCTGCTCGGCCGAAATCGGGACCACGCCCGTGCGGCTGACCAGGCCGAGACTCGGTTTGTGCCCGACCGTCGCCGTCATGCCGGCGGGGCACACGATCGAGCCGTCCGTCTCCGAGCCGATCGCCACCTGGGCCAGCGTGGCCGCGACGCCGGCCGCCGAGCCCGCCGACGACCCGCACGGGTTGCGGTCCAGCACGTACGGGTTGTTCGTCTGCCCACCCACGCCCGACCAGCCGGACGTCGGCTTCGCGGCGCGGAAGTTCGCCCACTCGGAGAGGTTCGCCTTGCCGAGGATCACGGCGCCGGCGTCCCGCAACCGGGTGATCAGGGTGGCGTCCGCGGCCGGGCGGCTGCGCAACGCCCGCGAGCCGGCCGTCGTCCACTGGTCTCGCGTGTCGACGTTGTCCTTGACCAGTACCGGGATGCCGTCGAGCGGGCCACGCAGGTGGTGGGCGCGACGTCGCGCGTCGCTGGCCGCGGCCTGGCCGAGAGCCGACGGGTTCAGGGCCAGGACCGCGTTGACCTTACCGTCGATCCGGTGAATCCGATCGAGGTAAGTGCTGGTCAGGCCCACCGCGGTGAGCCGGCCCGACGCCATCCGGGCCTGCAGCGCCGGGATGTCGGCGGCGTCGAGGTCGAACCGCGGAGAAACCGGCGCGGCGGCGACGGGCGCGGCGGGGACGAGCGCGAGTGCGGCGGCCAGGATCGCGAGGAACACCGGCCGCCGCCCCATCAGAGCACCGGGAGGAGCGTTCGGAGTTCGTACGGGGTGACCGCGCTGCGGTAGTTGTCCCACTCCACGCGCTTGTTGCGGAGGAAGAAGTCGTAGACGTGCTCGCCGAGCGCTTCCGGCAGGAGCTCGGACTTCTCCATCTCGGCCAGTGCCTCTCCCAGGTTCTGGGGTAGCTGGGCGTACCCGGCGGCGCGCCGCTCGGCGTCGCTCAGCTGCCAGATGTTGTCCTCGGCGGGTGGCGGCAGCTCGTAGCCCTTCTCGATCCCCTTGAGCCCGGCGGCCAGGATGACCGAGTACGCCAGGTACGGGTTGCACGCCGAGTCCAGGGTACGGATCTCCACCCGGCGGGATGACGCCTTTCCGGGTGAATACATCGGGACGCGGACGAGCGCGGAGCGGTTCGCGCGGCCCCACGACACGGTCGTCGGCGCCTCACTGCCGCTGATCAGGCGTTTGTAGGAGTTCACCCACTGGTTGGTGACCGCGGAGATCTCCTTGGCGTGGTGCAGCACCCCGGCGACGAAGGCCTTACCGGTCTCCGACAGCTCGTGCGGGTCCTCGGCGTCGTAGAACGCGTTGCGGTCGCCTTCGAACAGGCTGACGTGCGTGTGCATCCCCGAGCCGGGCTGGTCGGTGAACGGCTTCGGCATGAACGTCGCGCGCACGCCCTGGGTCAGCGCGACCTCCTTGACGACGTAGCGGAACGTCATCACGTTGTCGGCCATCGTCAGCGCATCGGCGTAGCGGAGGTCGATCTCCTGCTGGCCCGGTGCCCCTTCGTGGTGGCTGAACTCGACCGAGATGCCCATCGCTTCGAGGGTCTCGATGGCGTGCCGGCGGAAGTGCGTCGCGGTGGCGTGGCTGGCCTGGTCGAAGTAGCCGCCGTTGTCCGCCGGCTCCGGCTCGCTGCCGTCGTCGGGCATGTTCGAGAGGAGGAAGAACTCGATCTCGGGGTGCACGTAGCAGGTGAAGCCCGCTTCGGCGGCCTTCGACAGCTGGCGGCGCAGCACGTGCCGCGGGTCCGCCCAGGACGGCGAGCCGTCGGGCATCGCGATGTCGCAGAACATGCGGGCCGAGTACGGACCGCCGTCGGGCGTTTCCCAGGGCAGCACCTGGAACGTGGCGGGGTCGGGCTTGGCGACCATGTCCGATTCGTAGACGCGCGCGAAGCCCTCGATGGCCGAGCCGTCGAAGCCGATCCCGTCGTTGAAAGCGCCCTCGAGCTCGGCCGGCGCGACGGCGACGGACTTGAGGAACCCCAGCACATCGGTGAACCAGAGACGAACGAAACGGATGTCGCGCTCCTCGAGCGTGCGGAGCACGAATTCCTGCTGGCGATCCATGGCCGCACCCTAACCACAGCGTGTTAACGGCATGTTTCGCGACGCGCCGACGCCGCCGAAGTCACGTCGCGAGCACCGCAACGGGTTTCTTCGCCCGCGTGATGGCCAGCGAAGCGACCGACGCGATCACGGCGAGCACCGCCGCGGAGTACCAGGCCAGGGTGTAGTTCCCGAGCTGGTCGCGGACCAGGCCGGCGGCCGACGCGGCGAACGCGGCCCCGAGCTGGTGGGAGGCGAAGACCCAGCCGAACACGATCGGGCCGGCGTCGCCGAACGCGCGGATGCAGAGCGCGACGGTCGGCGGGACCGTGGCCACCCAGTCGAGGCCGTAGAACAGGATGAACGCCCACATGCTCGGCTGCACGCTGTCGGTGAACAGCTGCGGCAGCAGCGCCAGCGAGAGCCCGCGCAGGGCGTAGTAGACGCCGAGCAGGATCCGCGGGTCGATCCGGTCGGTGAGCCAGCCGGAGAAGATCGTGCCGACGACGTCGAAGACGCCGACCAGGGCCAGCAGGCTCGCCGCGGTCGTCTGCGGCATGCCGTGGTCGTGCGCGGCCGGGACGAAGTGGGTGCCGACCAGGCCGTTGGTCGTCGCGCCGCAGATCGCGAAGCCGACGGCGAGCAGCCAGAACGTCCGGGTGCGGGCGGCCTGGCCCAGCACGGAGAGGGCACGGCGGACCGAGCCGGTCGACGGTGCCGGGCGCGCGATCTCGGTGCCGGCGGGCGCGCCGTAGGCCGTGAGGCCGACGTCGGCCGGGTGGTCGCGCAGCACCAGCAGGACCACCGGGACGACGGCGAGCGCGGCGATGGCGATCACCAGCGACGCCGTCCGCCAGCCGGAGCCGACCGCCAGGTTCGCGATGAGCGGCAGGAAGATCAGCTGGCCGGTGGCGCCCGCCGCGGTCAGGACGCCGGTGACGACGCCGCGGCGCTCCACGAACCACCGGGTCGCGACCATCGCGGCGAAGCCCATCGCCATCGAGCCGGTGCCGAGCCCGACCAGCACGCCCCAGCACAGCACGAGCTGCCAGCTCGCGGTCATGAACACCGTGCCGCCCGCGCCGGCCGCGATGACGGTCAACGCCGTCGCCGAGACGCGCCGGATGCCGAACCGCTCCATCAACGCGGCCGCGAAGGGCGCGAAGAGGCCGAAAAGCACGAGGTTCACCGAGACGGCGGAACTGATCGTGGTGCGCGACCAGCCGAACTCTTCGTGCAGCGGGTCGATCAGGACGCCGGGGGCGGCGCGGAAGCCGGCGGAGGCGAGCAGCGCGACGAAGGCGGCACCGGCGATCAGCCACGCGCGGTGCAGCTTCGGGGCGGGACGGGTCTCAACAGTCACCCAGGCAGTCTCACCGCGCGCGCGTGACGGCGACAGTGGCCGGAAGGACATCATCCGAAAGGATCGGGCCAACAGTAGGCTCGCGCCATGTCCCGCCTCGCGCTGCTGCTCGCGCTTCTCCTGACGGCCGGCTGCACCGGGTCACCCGACACGCGGGGACCGTTCCCGGCGGGCGCCGACCTCGTCCGTGAGGCCGCGACGTCGTTCGCCGCGGTCCGGGGCGTGCACTTCGCGGCCGGGGTGAACGGGGTGCTGGCGGGCTTCCCGCTGCGTCAGATCGAAGGCGACGCCACCCTCGACGACGGCGGCCGCGCGACCGGCACGGCCGACGTCCAGGACGGGGACGGGCACACCAAGTTCCCCTTCGACGTGCGCGACAGCCAGGAACCGCCGTACCCGGTCAGCGCGTTCCTCGGCCCGCAGGGCGGGCTGAAGCGGCTGCTCGACGGCGTGACCGGCGCGAAGACCGAAGGCCGGGAGAACGTCGACGGCGCGCCGGCGCTGCGGGTCGGCGGCCGGGTGCCGGCCGCCGTCGCCCACCGCGTGCTCGCCCAGGTCGACGCCGACCTGACCGTCAAGGTCTGGGTCGCCGACGACGGCGGGCCCCGGCGCTTCGTGCGCCTCTGGGTGCAGGTCCCGCCGGCCGGCGACCACCTCAGCCCGGTGATGATCGAGCTGTCCCTGACCAAGCAGCAGTAGCTACTGGCCCGAGCAGCGCTTCCCGTCCGGCGGCACCGTGCCGTCGACCAGGTAGTCCGTGCCCGCCTCGTCCACGCACTTCACGCCCTGAAGGAACACCGTGTGCTGCGTGCCCTCGTAGGTGAGCAACGCGCCCTTCAGGCCCTTCGCGAGGTTGACGCCGGCCTGGTACGGCGTCGCCGGGTCGTTGGTCGTCGAGATGACCAGCGTCTTCGCCAGGCCTTCGACGTTCGGCACGTGCGGCTCGGACGTGTTCGGCACCGGCCAGAACGCGCAGGCGTCGCGGGCCGCCGAAGCCGGGCGGCCGTCGTCGAGGAACGGCGCCACCTTCACGTACTCCTCCTGCGCCTTGAGGATGACGGCCGGGTCCGTGACGCGCGGGTCGTCGACGCACCGGATCGCCGTGAAGGCGTCCTGCGTGGTGCCGTACTTGCCGTCGGAGTCCCGCTCGTTGTAGATGTCGGCGAGCTTCTCGAGCGTCGCGCCGCGCTGCTGCTTCAGCTCGTTGAGGCCGGTGTTCAGGGTGTCCCAGAGGCTTTCCTGGTAGAGCGCCTGGATGACGCCGGTGGTGGCGTCTTCGTAGGAGAGCTTGCGGCCGTCGCCGACCGGCACCGGGAAGTCGATCAGCGGGCGGACGAGGTTCTGGAACGCCGTCACCGCGCCGCCGGCGTCTCCGCCGAGCGCGCAGTCCTGCTGGGCCGTGCACCACTTCGCGAACTGCGTGAACGCCGTCCCGAAGCCCTGGCCCTGCGCGACGAGCGACTCGACCGCGTCCTGCTCGGGGTCGACCGCGCCGTCGAGGACCATCGCGCGGACGTTCTTCGGGAACGCTTCGGCGTAGGCCGACCCGATCCGGGTGCCGTAGGAGTAGCCCAAATAGGTGAGCTTTTCGTCGCCGAGGACCGAGCGGAGGACGTCGAGATCCTTCACGACGTCGCGGGTGCCGGCGTTGGCCAGCATCGCGGTGCCGTCGTCGGTGCGCTGGGCGCACTTGGCCGCGAAGTCCTTTTCCTGCGATTCCTGCTTCAGCACCCCGGCCGGCGAGCCGTCGGTCTCGCTGTCGTCGGCGCGGTCGGCGTCGCGCTCGGAATCGGTCAGGCAGTGGATGGCCGGCTGGCTGGCGCCGATCCCCCGCGGGTCGAAGCCGACCAGGTCGAAGCGTTTGCCCAGCCCGGTGCTGGTCACCGGCTTGCCCAGCCCGGCGGCCGCAACCATGCCCGACGCGCCCGGGCCGCCCGGGTTGACCACGAGCGACCCGATCTTCTCGCCGGTGGCCTTGCGGCGGAGCAGGCCCAGCATGATCGTGTCCCCCGCCGGCTTCGCGTAGTCCAGCGGCACGGTCAGGCGCGCGCACTGGACGTCTTTCGCCTGGAACGCCGATCGCGAGTCCTCCGACGTCGCGTAAGGTGCGCAGTCGGCCCAGCTCAGGCTCTGGCCGTAGAACCGCTCCAGCCCGGCGGGCACCGGCCCGGACGGCGGGTGCGACTCGGTCGTCGGCGCGGGCGGCTCGGTCTTGCCGGAGGACGTGCACGCGGCCAGCGAGGCCGCGAGCAGCACGGACGTCGCGATCGCGGTGATCCGGCGACGATGGGACCTGGCGCTGGGATGTGGGAACACGGTTGGATCGTCCCATCCGGCCGCGGAACTCGAACGCACCACCGTCGCGTTGGGTGGTGGAGGCCGGTCGAGCGAGAGAGAACGGGAGACCAGGGGTGGCAGCACTGATCAGCCGGATGGGCAAGAAGCTCCGCCGGATCATCCAGCGGCCGGGCAGCGTCGAGCTGACCCGCTACGAAGCACTGCTGCCCGCGGTCGAGAAGCTCGAACCCGAGCTCGAAAAGCTCTCCGACGAGGAGCTGACCGAGCGGGCGGGCAAGCTTCGCGAGACGCTGAAGGACACCGCGTTCGGCGACGACCAGCTCATCGAGGTGTGCGCGCTGGGCCGCGAGGCCGCCCGGCGGGCGCTGGGCGAGCGCGCGTTCGACGTGCAGGTGCTGGGCACGATGGGCCTGCTCACCAAGCACGTCGTGCAGATGGAGACCGGTGAGGGCAAGACCCTCGCGGGTGCGCTGGCCGCGGCGGGGTACGCGATCCGCGGAAAGCGCGTTCACGTCGTCACGGTCAACGACTACCTGGCCCGCCGCGACGCGGAGTGGATGGGCCCGGTGTACGCCCTGCTCGGCGTGTCGGTCGGCTGGGTCGAGCCGTCGCACTCGCGCGAAGAGCGCCGCGAGGCCTACGCCAAGGACGTCACGTACGGCGCCGTCGCCGAGATCGGCTTCGACGTGCTGCGCGACCGCCTGGTCACGAAGGTGGCCGACCTGGTCCAGCCCGACCCCGAGGTCGCGATCGTCGACGAGGCGGACTCGGTGCTGGTCGACGAGGCGCGCGTCCCGCTGGTCATGGCCGGTTCGATCGACCGCAGCGACGCCGACGAAGAGGTCGCGAAGATCGTCCGGCGGCTGCGGCTCAACCTGCACTACGAGACCGACAGCGAGGGCCGCAACGCCTGGCTGACCGACGCCGGCTCGTCCGTCGTCGCGAAGTCGCTCGGCCTCGAGGTCGACGACCTGTTCAACGAGCAGGCGTCCGACCGGCTGGCCGCGGTCAACGTCGCCCTGCACGCGCACGCGCTGCTCACCCGCGACGTCGACTACCTGGTCCGCGACGGCAAGGTCCAGCTCATCAACGCCGCCCGCGGCCGGGTCGCCGAGCTGCAGCGCTGGCCGGACGGCCTCCAGGCCGCCGTCGAGGCGAAGGAGCAGGTCACCGCGACCGACCGCGGCGAGATCCTCGACTCGATCACCGTCCAGGCGCTGCTCGCGCGCTACCCCGAGGTGGCCGGCATGACCGGCACCGCGGTCGCCGTCGCCGAACAGCTGCGCGAGTTCTACGAGCTCGAGGTCGCGGTCATCCCGCCGAACACCCCGAACATCCGCGAGGACCTCGAGGACCGCGTCTTCGCGTCGCCGTCGCAGAAGCTGCGGGCGATCGAGGAGGAAATACGCACGGTGCACGAAACCGGGCGGCCGATCCTCGTCGGCACCCAGGACGTCGCCGAGTCCGAAGAGCTGGCCGAGAAGCTCGCGAAGGTCGACCTCGAGTGCGTCGTGCTCAACGCGCGCAACGACGCCGAAGAGGCCGCCATCATCGCCGAGGCCGGCAAGAAGGGCGCGGTCACCGTGTCCACCCAGATGGCCGGCCGCGGTACCGACATCCGGCTGGGCGGCACCGACGGCGCGACCCGCGAAGAGGTCGTCGAGCTGGGCGGGCTGCACGTCATCGGCACCGCGCGGTACCCGTCGAGCCGCCTCGACGGGCAGCTGCGCGGCCGGTCCGGACGTCAGGGCGACCCGGGCAGCGCGGTCTTCTTCGCGAGCCTGAACGACGACCTCGTGCTGTCGAACGCGCCGGACGTGCCCGAGGGCATCGTCGACGACGAAGAGACCGGCGAGATCACCGACGGCGCGGCGCTGCGGCAGCTCAACCACGCCCAGCGCGTCGCCGAGGGCGTCGACCTGGAGATCCACCGCAACACCTGGCGGTACACGCGGCTGATCGAGCGGCAGCGGCGTGACCTGCTCGTGCACCGCGACAAGGTGCTTCGCACCGCGTACGCGGCGGAGGTGCTGGAGAAGGCGCACGAGGAAAAGTTCGGCGAGCTGAAGGAGAAGCTGGACGATCAGGAGAAGCTGGAGCAGATGTGCCGCGAGGTGCTGCTGTTCCACATCGACCAGCTGTGGTCGGACCACCTGGCGTACCTGACCGACGTCCGCGAGAGCATCCACCTGCGCGCGCTGGCCCGCGAGACGCCGCTGGACGAGTTCCACCGCGCGGCGATCCCGGAGTTCCACAAGATCATCGGCGAGGCCGATGCGCGGGCGGCGAAGACCCTCGAAGAGGCGGAGCTGACCGACGAGGGCATCGACCTCGGCGACGCCGGCGTGCGGCGGGCGAACACGACGTGGACGTACCTCGTGCACGACAACCCGTTCGATTCGGACTTCGAGCAGACCATCAAGAAGGTCCGGAGCATGATCAAGCGGAAGTAGCCTTTCGCTCGGTGGAGGCCCCCGTCCGGTTCGTCCGGGCGGGGGCCTTTCGATTTCGCCCACATTCGCTCGGCCGGGCGGGTGACCGTGAGCCAGAATGGCGGCATGCCGCAACTGCGCATCGCGCTCGCCCAGGTCAACCCCACCGTCGGCGACCTCGACGGCAACGCCGAGCTGCACGTCGAGTGGACGCGGCGGGCCGCCGAAGCCGGCGCGCACGTCGTCGTCTTCCCCGAGATGTCCCTGACCGGCTACCCGATCGAGGACCTTTCGCTCCGCAAGACCTTCGCCGCCGCCTCCCGCCAGGGCGTCGAGGCGCTGGCGCGGCGCCTCGACGAAGCCGGCTGCGGTGAGGTGCTCACCTATCTCGGCTACCTCGACCTCGACGACGTCGGCCCGCGGGACGCCGCCGCGGCGCTCTACCGCGGCGAGGTCGTCGCGCGGCAGTTCAAGCACCACCTGCCGAACTACGGCGTCTTCGACGAGCACCGCTGGTACAAGGCGGGCACCACGCTCGACGTCGTCCGGTTCCACGGGCTCGACATCGGCATGGTCATCTGCGAGGACATCTGGCAGGACGGCGGGCCGATCTCGGCGCTCGGGCGGGCCGGCGTCGACCTCGTCGTGGCGCCGAACGCTTCGCCGTACGAGCGGTCGAAGGACGAGCAGCGGCTGCCGCTGATCGCCCGCCGCGCCGCCGAAGCCGGGGCGCCGCTGGTCTACACCAACCAGATCGGCGGGCAGGACGACCTCGTCTTCGACGGTGACTCGCTCGTCGTCGGCGCGGACGGCACGCTGCTGGCCCGCGCGCCGCAGTTCGTCGAGCACCTGCTCGTGGTGGACATGGACCTGCCCGAGACCGGGTACGCGGGCGACGGTTCGTACGAAGGCCTGGCCGTCCGGCGCCGGGTGCTCAGCGAGGAGCCGCTTCCCGCGTACCCGGCTTCCGCCGAGCCGGTGATCAGCGAGCCGCTGTCGGACGAGGCCGAGGTGTGGCACGCGCTGGTCGTCGGGCTGCGGGACTACGTGCACAAGAACGGCTTCTCGTCGGTGACGTTCGGGTTCTCCGGCGGCATCGACTCGGCGGTCTGCGCGGCGCTGGCGGCGGACGCGCTGGGCGGCGACAACGTCTACGGCGTCTCGATGCCGTCGAAGTACTCCTCGGGGCACTCGAAGGACGACGCCGCCGACCTGGCGAAGCGGATCGGCGCGCACTACCGGGTCGAGCCGGTCGAGGACATGGTGCGCGTGTACGTCGACCAGCTGTCGCTGACCGGGCTGGCCGAGGAGAACATCCAGGCGCGGACGCGGGGCATGCTCCTGATGGCACTGTCCAATCTGGACGGTCACCTGGTGCTGGCGACCGGCAACAAGACCGAGCTCGCCGTCGGGTATTCGACGATCTACGGCGACGCGGTCGGCGCGTTCGCCCCGATCAAGGACGTCTTCAAGACGCACGTGTGGCAGCTGGCGCGGTGGCGCAACGCCGAAGCGGTGAAGAACGGCGAAACCCCGCCGATCCCGGAGAACTCCATCACCAAGCCGCCGTCGGCCGAGCTGCGGCCGGGCCAGGTGGACACCGATTCGCTGCCGGACTACGAGCTGCTGGACGACATCCTCGACGACTACGTCGAGGGCGACCGCGGGTACGCGGACCTGGTTTCGGCGGGCTTCGACCCGGAGACGATCGACCGCGTGGTGCGGATGGTCGACAAGGCCGAGTACAAGCGGCGCCAGTACCCGCCGGGCACGAAGATCACGTTCAAGGCGTTCGGCCGCGACCGGCGGCTGCCGATGACCAACCTGTGGCGCGAGGGCAAGGCCTAACTCAGCGCGACCTGGCGGCCTTCCGGCGTCCGGAGGGCCGCCGTCAGGCCGGCTTTCTCCGCGCGGCGGACCAGCAGCTCCAGGCCGAGCGCGTCGGTCACCGCGAGCACCGAATCCGGGTCCGGGTGGGTGCCGGTGACCATCAGCAGCGGCAGGGACGGCAGGTCCCGCGTCGTCGGGTGCGGGGTGGCGCCCCAGTCGATGAGGAACGGGTGCAGGGTGCCCGGGACGCTCGGCGGAGTCAGGCGCCAGCGCAGGGTTTCGCCGTCGCCGGTTTCGCGGGACATCTCCCTCGGGTCGCCCGGGTCGAAGCCGTGGGCGCGGGCCTGCGCGATCGTCGCGTCGAGGTCCGTCGTGCGGACGGCCCAGGCGACCAGGGCGGGCTCGGTCAGGTCGTCGATGCCGAACGGCCGGGGCGCGCCGGGGTCCGGCTGGTCCGGGTCGGGGCCGATGACCTCGAGGTACATGCCCGCGCCGAGGTCGGCGAGGTGGTTGGCGGTGCCGACGCCGACGTGGCGGCCGCCGGGCGCGGGCGTGACCCCGGTGAGGGCGGCGACCCGGGCGACGGCGTCGGCGAGGTCCGGGCCGGCGTAGACGAGGTGATCGAGCACGAGCGCCATCATCCCGCGCCGACGGCCTTCGCCGCATCGACCATCCCGTGGCCGTAGTAGGTCGTTCCCTGCTTCGTGGGCGCGCAGACGGTGTCCGGGCAGGACAGCGGCGTGGCCGTGGCGTACAGGGCGCTCTTGATGCGCTCGGCGCTCCAGTGCGGGTGCCGGCTGGCGATCAGGGCGGCGACGCCGCTGGCGTGCGGCGCGGCCATCGACGTCCCGCTCACGGACCGGTATTCGCCGTTCGGCCAGGTCGACCAGACGCGCGCGCCGGGCGCGGCGACGCTGATCCGCGTCGCCGAGTAGTTCGAAAAGGTGGCTTTGACGAGCTTTTCGTCGAGCGCGCCGGTGCCGACGACGCCGGGCAGTTCGTGCGGCAGCCGGGTGCAGGTCGGGGCGATCCGGCGTTCCACCGGGGTGCTGTCGGCCGGGCTCTCCTTGTCCACCGAGCGGGTGTCGAGGTTGATCCCGGCGTTGCCGGCGGAGGCGACGACGAGGACGTTCCGGCGTTGCGCGTACGCGACCGCGCGGCCGACGGCGAGCTTCGCGGCGGCCTGGTCCGGCTGGTCGTCGCAGTTGTAGCGCCACGGGATCGAGCGGTAGCTGTTGCTGGCCACGGTGAACCCGTGCTCGGCCGCCCAGACGAAGCCGCAGACCATGCTCTCGGCCGTCTCGGTGTCGTCGAGTTCGGCGAGCTTGACGGCGGCGATGCGGACGCCGGGCGCGACGCCGACGACGCCGGAACCGTTGCGGGCCGCGGCGATCGTGCCCGCGACGTGCGTGCCGTGGCCGTCGAGGGTGGGCCGCCAGGCGCCGGGGCCGCGGTCGGGCCAACCGGAGAGGCAGGAGACGGAGTTCCTCCGGTCGAACGCCTCCGTGAGCTCCGGGTGGGTGTCGTCGACGCCGACGTCGAGGACGCCGACGACGGTGTTTTTGCTGCCGTCGGTGACGGCGTGCGCTTCGGGCAGGTGCAGCGCCGGGACGTCCCACGCGGTGCCCTCCGGCGGGACCTGGCCGGAGTTCGGCGAGTTCGGCCCGGTGTAGCGGAGGTCCTTGCGGGGCGCGAAGAACTCCTTCGCGATCTTCGCGGTGCGCGTCGCGCCGACGGCGTCGATGCCCGGGGTTTTCCGGAGCTTCGCGGCGAAGTCGTCCTTTGCGGTGTACGCGACGACGACGCCGATCTGCGGGTAGCTCGCGACGACGGTGCCGCCGGCCCTCTTGATGGCGAGCTCGGCCCACCAGGTGTGGTGTGCGACGACGACGTGCGGCAGCACCAGGGGGTCGGCGGCGGCCGGCGTCGCGATCAGGCCGAGCAGCAGCGCTGTCGCCAGGATGATTCGCCGCACGCGTCCTCCTCGAATTCGCCCAAACCGAACTTAGCGATCATTTGCGGCGGGGCGGTACCCCTCTTCGGTCGTAGGCTGGACGCCATGACGACGGGGTTCACGGTGTTCGAGACGGCGATCGGCGCGTGCGGGCTGGCCTGGCGCGACGACGTCGTGATCGGGACGTCGCTGCCCGAGGGAAGTGCTTCGGCGACGCGGGCCTGGCTGGCCCGGCGGTTCCCGGACGCCGTCGAGGGGCCGCCGCCGGCGCCGGTGCGGGAGGCGGTGGACGGGATCGTGGCGTTGCTCGCGGGTGCGCGTCAGGACCTGGCTTCGGTGGCGCTGGACATGGCCGGGGTGCCGGAGTTCAACCGGCGCGCGTACGAAGTCGCGCGGACGATCCCGCCGGGCAGGACGCTGACGTACGGCGACATCGCGCACCGGCTCGGGCAGCCGGGGTCGGCGCAGGCCGTCGGGCAGGCGATGGGGCACAACCCGTTCCCGATCATCGTGCCGTGCCACCGCGTGCTGGCTGCGGGCGGGAAGGACGGCGGGTTCTCCGCGCGGGGCGGGGTCGGGACGAAACGCCGGATGCTGGTGATCGAGGGCGCGCTGGCGGACGAGCCGACCCTGTTCTGAGCCTTCCGCGGCGTGTTCGGAGGGGCATCACGCGTGACTGGAGGCCGATCTCGCGTGATCGGAGGCGGAACTCGCGTGATCGGAGGCGGAACTCGCGTGATCGGAGGCGGAACTCGCGTACTCAGGTGGACGACACGGGGTCGGCTCGCGGGTGGGCGCGAGCCGAGCCGTCGGGTCAGGCTGGTTGGGTGGACGGGGTCCAGGGCTTGATGAAGGGGGACTCGGGCCAGCCCTCGGCCGCGGCCATCAGGGGCATGGCCGTGCCGCCGTCGATGTGCTCGCGGATGATGTCCGCGTGGCCCGCGTGGCGGGCCGTCTCCTGGATCAGGTGGAGCAGGACCCAGCGGACCGACCACGCCTCGACGTCCTGGGGGAACCACGGGACGCCCTTCGGGACCGGGACCGCCTGGCCGAGGTCCTCGATGCCCGCGATCACCTCGGCCGTGCGCGCGGCCACCTCGTCGTAGCGGGCCAGGACGCCTTCCAGGGTCTCGTCCGGGCGCAGCCGGTGCGCGTCCTCGTACTCCGCCACCGCCTCGCCGAACGGCTTCTGCGGGACCTGGAGCACCGTGTCCATCCAGCCGTACTCGGTGCTGGCGACGTGCTTGATCAGCCCGCCCACCGACAGCGTGCTCTTCGTCGAGGTGCGTCTCGCCTGCTCGTCCGTCAGCCCGTGGGCGGCCAGCCTGAGCACGTACCGCTGCTGCTCCAGAAAGCTCAGCAGCCCGTCACGCTCGTCGGCCACTGGGCGCACGTTTCCCGCCATGTCGATCCTTCCGCTCGGGTTCTCCTGCGGCGATCGTGCCACCCGGCACCGACATTTTCGGGCGAATCCCGCTATCGGTGCACGTGCCGCGGGGCCGGCTTGACGAAGGCGTACGCCCCGCCGACGCCGTACAGGGCCGCGCGGACCACCAGCTGGACCCGCGTGAAGACGCCTTCGTACGTGCCCAGCTGCCGGGCGAGCACGACGGCCAGCCAGGTCGCCAGCACCACGGCCAGGCCCGCGACCGCGAGTGCGCGCCAGCCCGGCGGCCACCACATGATCAGGCTGATCACCCCGCCCACCAGGACGACGTTGAGCAGCGACGACAGCAGGTCGCTGCGCTCGGGGTAGGCGGCCTGCAGCAGCACCAGCACGCCGAACGCGCTCACCGAGATCGAGCTGAGCCGCGCCGACCAGTGGACCGGCCCGAGCCGGTGCAGCGGGGGCCCGGCGAGCACGAACGCGACCCCCGACACGGCGAGCAGGACGCGGAACACCGGCGGCCCGGCCAGCAGCGCCTCGGCCGGGTCGTGCACCGGGGAGATCCCGGTCGGCAGGAAGAACTCCAGCAGCCAGCCCGAATACGCCAGGACGGCCACCCCCATCAGGAGGGCCGAGGCGATCCGAGCCGTGCGCACGAGGCAGAGCGTAAGCGACGGACCGCGCCACGGCCCGTCGCCGTGACCAGGTCCACCGACTCGTTATGCCTGCGGTCGGACGAAGGGGAACAGGACCGTCTGGCGGATCGATGCGCCCGTCAGCATCATCAGCAGCCGGTCGACGCCCAGGCCGAGCCCGCCGGTCGGCGGCATGCCGTGCTCCAGGGCGAGCAGGAAATCTTCGTCCAGTTCCATCGCTTCGACGTCGCCGCTGGCCGCGCGCAGCGACTGCGCTTCGAGCCGCCGCCGCTGCTCGATCGGGTCGGTCAGCTCGGTGTAGGCCGTGCCGACCTCGGAGCCGAACGCGATCAGGTCCCAGCGCTCGGCCAGCCGCGGGTCGGCGCGGTGCTGGCGGGTCAGCGGCGAGACGTCGGTCGGGTAGTCGGTGTAGAACGTCGGCAGCACGGTCGCGCCCTCGACGAGGTGCTCGAACGCCTTGAGCACCAGGTCGCCGTGGCTCGGGTCCTCCCCCACCGGCACGCCCGCGGCCGCGCACAGGCGGCGCAGGCCGGCCACCGGCGTCCCCGGGCCGACCTGCTCGCCGAACACGGCCGAGACGGCTTCGTGCACCGGAACCACCGGCCAGTCCCCGGAAATGTCGTACTCGACGACCTTCCCGTCCGCGTCGGGCCGCCGCACGATCTGGGCGCCGTACGCCGCTTCGGCCGCGTGCTGGACCAGCTCGCGGGTCAGCGTCCGCATCGTGTCGTAGTCCGCGTACGCCTGGTACGCCTCGAGCATCGTGAACTCGGGGTTGTGCGTCGCGTCGACGCCTTCGTTGCGGAAGTTGCGGTTGAGCTCGAAGACGCGCTCGACACCGGCCACGCACAGCCGCTTGAGGTAGAGCTCGGGCGCGATCCGCAGGTACATCCGCATGTCGTAGGCGTTGATGTGGGTGACGAACGGCCGGGCGTTGGCGCCGCCGTGGACCGTCTGCAGCATCGGGGTCTCGACTTCGAGGTAGTCGGCGTGGTGCAGCCGGTCGCGCACCGCGCGGACCACAGTGGACCGCAGCCGCAGCATGGTCGTCGAGTCCGGGTTGACCGCCAGGTCGAGGTAGCGCTGCCGGACCCGCGTCTCCGGGTCGGTGAGGCCCTTGCGCTTGTCCGGCAGCGGGTGCAGGCACTTCGCGGTGACCGTCCACTCGTCGACGAGCACCGAGAGCTCGCCCCGCTTCGACGTCACGACCTGGCCGCTGACGCCGACGTGGTCGCCGAGGTCGACCCCGGTCCGCCAGCGGTCGAGGTCCAGCTCGCCGGCCTCCAGCATCAGCTGGATCTCGCCGCTGAAGTCCTTGACGCGGGCGAAGCACAGGCCGCCGAGGATGCGCAGGTTCAGCACGCGCCCGGCGATCCGGACCCGGTGCCCGGTGCTCGTGTCCGGGGCCAGGTCGCCGTACTTCGCCACGACGTCCCCGATGTGGTCGTCGCGGCGGAAGCCGACCGGGTACGGGTCGATGCCGGCCTCGCGCAGCTTGGCGAGCTTGGCGATCCGGACGCGGACCTGTTCCGGCCGCCGCAGGGTCTTGGGCGCCGGTGCTGCCGCCGACTCCTCGATCTCCTTGACGTGGGCGACGAAGTCCTCGCTGACCGTCTCCAGCCGCAGCGACCGCGCCCGTCCGGTCGGGACGAAGCCTTCGAGGGCGCCCGCGACGATGCCGACGCGCGGCAGCCGCCGGGCCGAGGAGTAGCAGAGGAACCGCGGCTCCCAGTCCGGCCCGTACTTGGCGTTCGACCGGTACAGCGACTCCAGCTGGAAGAACCGCGAGAAGACGCTCAGGATCCCGCGCCAGGCCCGCAGCACCGGGCCGGCGCCGATCCGCTCGCCTTCGGAGAACACCGCGCGGAACATCGCGAAGTTGAGCGAGATCCGCTGCGCGCCGAGGTGCTGGGCGGCCGCGACGGTCTCGGCGATCATGTACTCGTTGAGGCCGTTCTCGGCGTCGCGGTCGCGGCGCATGAGGTCCAGCGAAAGCCCGCGGCGGCCCCACGGGACGAACGACAGCAGCCCGCGGAGCTCGCCGCGGGCGTCGTAGGCCTCGACCATCACGCTGCGGCCGTCACTGGCGTCGCCGAGGCGGCCCAGCGCCATCGAGAACCCGCGCTCGGTCTCGGCGCCGCGCCAGGCCTGCGCCCGCCACAGCAGCTCGGTCATCTCGGCGTCGGGGATTTCGCCGTGACGGCGGACCCGCGAGGTGTACCCGGCGCGCTCGATGCGCTTGACGGCCTGGCGCACCGAGCGCCGCTCCGGGCCGGCCAGGCTGAACTCGCGGACGTCGAGCACGGCTTCGTCGCCGATCTCCAGGGCCCGCAGGCCCGCGCCGGTGTACGCCTTCGCACCGCGCTCGCTCGCCCCGAGCACGCCCGGTGTCCAGCCGTACGTGCGCGTCTCGTCGAGCCACGCGCGGACCGCGTCGGGCCACGCCTCCGGGTCGCCGACCGGGTCGGCGCTGGCAACGCTCGTGCCGCCGAGGACGCGGTAGGTCACCGCCGCGCGGCCGTTCGGCGCGAAGACGACGCTCTTGTCGCGCCGGGTGGCGAAGTAGCCGAGGGAGTCGTCCTCGCCGTGTTCGGCGAGCAGCTTGCGCAGGCGGAGCTCGTCTTCGTCGGTCCGCAGCGCCCGGCTGCGCACGCCGCGGAAGAGCAGGTACAGGGCGGCGGTGGCGACGGCGGTCGCGCTGAGGTCGAGGAGGAAGTCCAGCCAGCCGGGGCCTTCGCCGACGCCGATCCGGCGCAGCTGCAAGTTCTCACCGGTGGCGTGGTTGACGACCCAGGCGAAGCGCTCCCACGTGTCGCCGAGGTGGCCGGGGAACGCCTCGACCAGGCCCCAGCCGACCAGGATGACCACGGCGAAGCCGCCGAACAGCATGCTGAGGCCGTCGCGCCAGGCGCTCGGCGCGAGCCGGGCCGGGAACGCCGGGCGCAGCGCGAGCAGGAACACGATCAGCCCGATCGAGACGATGTCGGCGATGGTCAGCACCCACAGCTGCGCGGGGATGTGCCGGACCTGCTTCGGGCCGAGCGTCAGCAGTTCGGGTGACCACAGCAGCGTCGCCTGGAGGACCAGGGTGAGCAGCAGGCCGCCGATCTGGAACAGCACCAGCGTGTACAGCGCCGCCTTCTTGCGGCGGCGCAGGGCGCCCCCGAGCACCACCAGCAGCAGCACCATGACCAGGCTCTCGCTGGTCGGCACGCTCAGGCCGGAGAACGCCATGTCGATGCCGTTGAGCAGGTGGCCGTGCGGGCCGCCGGTGAAGAGCAGGATCACCGAGAACACCGCGGCCAGCTGGACCACGGTCGCGACGATGCCGCCCGCCTTCGCCTTCCAGGCGGGGAGGCGACGGCGCGGACTCGCGAGGTTTCCCATGGGTGGTTTCGTCGCCTTTCGCGGCCGGTCGGGGGTCATGCCCTCTTCTTGACGTAAGTGAACCCGCATTGGTTGTCCCCGGACATCAACCTGAAGGCTGACGGCCCGTCCTCCCCGGGGGTGTGAAGCTGGTCGCACGCGGTTGGGGCCGGTCCGGGGGCGTGTCACGCTTTGAGACGCCTCTGCTCCACGACCCGGGGACCTCACCGAGGCCTCGAGGGAAGGACGGTCGACGACGATGTCTGCCAGCCCCGAAGAACCCGCCCCCTACGGCACCGGGCCCGCCGCTCCCGCGGCCAAGTCCCCGGGCCGGAAGGTCCGCGTCCACCACCTGCGCGAGCTCAAGGAACGCGGGGAGCCGTGGCCCATGCTCACCGCGTACGACATGTACACCGCCGCCCTGTTCGACGAGGCCGGGATCCCCGTGCTGCTCGTCGGCGACTCCGCGGCCAACAACGTCTTCGGCTACGACACCTCGCTGCCGGTGACGGTCGACGAGCTGCTGCCGCTGGTCCGGGCGGTCACCCGGTCGGTCAAGCGGGCCCTGGTGGTCGCCGACCTGCCGTTCGGCTCCTACCAGCTCTCGCCGCAACAGGCCCTGGAGACGTCGGTGCGGTTCATGAAGGAGGGCCGCGCGCACGCCGTGAAGCTCGAAGGCGGGCGGCGGTTCGCCCCGCACGTCGAGGCGCTGACGTCGGCCGGCGTGCCGGTGATGGGCCACATCGGGTTCACCCCGCAGAGTGAACACAACCTCGGCGGCTACCGGGTGCAGGGGCGCGGCGAAGCGGCGGACGTGCTGCTCGCCGACGCGCTGGCGCTGCAGGAGGCCGGGGCGTTCGCGGTGGTGATGGAGATGGTGCCCGCCGAGGCCGCCAAGCGCGTCACGGCGGAGCTGAAGATCCCGACGGTCGGCATCGGCGCCGGTCCGGACTGCGACGCGCAGGTGCTCGTCTGGCAGGACATGGCCGGGCTGCGGCGCGGCAAGGCGCCGCGGTTCGTCAAGCGCTACGCCGACGTCGCGACGGTGCTGCAGGACGCGGCCACGGCGTTCGCCGAGGACGTCCGGCGCGGGGAGTTCCCGGCGCCGGAGCACGCGTTCCACGACTGACCCCCGCCCCAAGCGCCCCAATGTGGCGTTCGGTGCGTCTGACGCACC
>NZ_JBSGJD010000191.1:0-20009 GCF_053605405.1 Amycolatopsis sp. NPDC003861 | reverse complement strand
ACCCCGGATCAGCCGCCGGCCGCCGCCGACGCCCGGCGCGCCACCAGCTCGGTTTCGGCGAGCTGGTGGCGCTTCCGGCCGGGCTGGCGCAGGAACAGCGTCAGCACCGCCGACAGGAGCGCGATACCTCCGGCGAGGAGGTACGCGCCCGTGTAGCCCCACACGCTGATGACCCCGGCGGCGAGCCCACCGCCGCCGACACCGCCGATCAGTTTCGCGCTGTAGACCAGCCCGTAGTTCGACGCGTTGTTGTTCTCGCCGAAGTAATCCGGCACCAGCGCCGCGAACAGCGGGTAGAACGCGCCGCCGCCGAACCCGGTCAAGAACGCGAACACCATGAACAGCACCAGGTTGTGCGTGTTCCCGGCGTACAGCACGCCGAACTGCGCGACGGCCGCGATCACCAGCACCAGCGTCAGCGTCTGCCGCCGCCCGAGCTTGTCCGACGCCCAGCCGACGACCGCGCGGCCGGTACCGTTCACGACGGCCAGGACCCCGGCCGACGAAGCGGCGACGAACGCGCCGAAGTGGCTCACCTTCGCGAACGGCACCTGGAAGTTGATGCCGAACAGCGACACCCCGCCGATGATCACCAGGCACACCCACATCAGCGGCAGCATCCCGGTCCGGACGGCTTCCATCGGCGAAAACTGCTTCACCGCGGGCGGGTTCTTGGCCAGTCCCCCGGTCGCGGACTTCCGGTCGCGGACCCAGGTGAGCGGGTCGACGTCCTTGGGCCACCAGCTCTTCGGCGGGTCCTTGAACAGGAACCCGCAGATCCCGACGGCGATGAGCATGTACACGCCCATGACGTCGAGGATCGTCGAATAGTTGGCCGGGGTGAGGAACGCGGCGAACACGTAGATGAACGGGACGGCACCGTAGGCGAAGCCGCCGTTGACGAACCCGGTCCGTGCCCCGCGCTTCTCGGGGTACCACTTGCCGACCATGTTGACGCAGGTCGCGTACACCAGCCCGGCGCCGATCCCGCCCAGCACCGAGTAGCCGGCGAACGCCAGCACCAGGTTGCCGCTGTGGGAAATGGTGAAGTAGCCGATCGCGCTGCACGCGGCCCCGGCGAGCATGGCCGTCCTCGCCGACACGATGTTCTTCTCCCGCAGGCGCCCGGCCGGGAACGCGACGCCGGCCTGGAACACCGCCCAGATGCTGGCCAGCCAGAACGCGTCCGACAGCGTCCAGCCGTACTTCTCCTCCAGGGTGCCTTCGACCGCACCCCAGCCGTACTCGAAGACGCTGACCGCCATCATGGCGATCCAGGGCAGCCACACCATCCAGCTGCGTGAGCGTCCCATGATGTCGTGCGGGGTCTCGCCGACCCGGTACACCCGGCCGTTCTCGTCGACGATCTCCTGGTATTGCGCTGTGGTCATGAGGAATCTCTTTCGTCCGCGCCGATTTCGGTCCGTCCCGTTCTGCCGGACGTCAGCCGGTGGCGGGCCGCGCGACGAGCTCGGTTTCGGCGAGCCCGGAGCGCATCCCGCCCGGCTTGCGGCCCGGCTGGCGCAGGAACAGGGCGAGACCGGCGGCGAGCAGGCTCGTCCCGGCGGCCAGGTAGAAGGCCGCGCCGTAGCCCCACCCGTCGATGACCAGCTTCCCGAGGCCCGCGCCCACGATCCCGGAGACGAGCTTCGAGCTGTAGACGAGGCCGTAGTTGCTGGCGTTGTTGTTCTCGCCGAAGTAGTCGGCGGTCAGCGCGGCGAACAGCGGGAAGATCGCCCCGCCGCCGAACCCGGACACCATCGACGCCAGCAGGAACAGCGGCATGCTGCCGATCGAGCCGGACAGGTACACCGCCACCTGGGCCAGCCCCAGCACCACGCAGACCAGCAGCAGCGTCTGCCGCCGCCCGTAGCGGTCGGAGATCCAGCCGATCACGCCCCGGCCGGCGCCGTTGATGACCGCCTTGAGGCTCATCGCCAGCGCGACGATGCCGCCCGCGAAGCCCATCTCCTTGCCGAACGGCACCTGCGCGGAGATGCCGAAGATGTTGACCCCCGCCGTGCACAGCAGGCAGATCCACATCAGCGGCAGCATGCCGGTCCGGAGCGCCTCCCGCGGCGTGAACTGTTTGACCGCGGGCGGGTTCTTCGCCAGCGACCGGCGCACGCGCGGGTCGTCCGGCACCTTCAGCGGGTCGACGTGCGCCGGCCACCAGTTCTTCGGCGGGTCCCGGAAGAAGAACCCGCTGACCGCGACGGCCGCGGCCAGGAAGAGCCCGACCGCGGGCAGGATGGTGCCGTAGTTGCCCAGGTCGAGGTAGTTCGTGAAGATGAAGATGAACGGGACCGAGCCGTAGGCGAACCCGCCGTTGACGAAGCCGGTCTTGCCGCCTTTCCGCTCCGGGTACCACTTGCCGACCATGTTGATGCAGGTCGCGTAGACGAACCCGGCACCGCCGCCACCGAACAGGCCGAAGCCGAGGTAGGCCCAGAAGACACTCGGTGCGTAGGCCAGCGCCAGGTACCCGAGCACGGTGCCCGCCGCGCCCAGCAGCATCGCCGACCGGGCCGACAGCCGGCCGCTTTCCCGCATCTTGCCCGCGGGGAAGGCGACCGCGGCCTGGAAGAACACCCAGACGGCCAGCAGCCAGAAGATGTGCGCGCCGTGCCAGCCGTGCGCCGAGGACAGCGTGTCCTCGGCCGAAGTGAACGCGTATTCCGAAGAACTGATGGCCATCATGGCCACCCACGGCAGGACGACCATCGTCCACCGTGGCCGGCCCATGATGTCCCGGTCGGTCTCACCGACCCGGTAGACTCTTCCGTTCTTGTCGGTGATCTCCTGGTACGTGGCTGCGGTCATAAGAGTTCTCTTTCGTCACCATTGACTCATGTCCCTCTGTTGCCGTTGTGCTGGTGGATCATCGTCCTTTCCTGATGAGTGGGCCAGCCCCTGTGGAAACGCTCAGAGCAGGCCCGCGGCCCGCGCCCAGCGGTACTTCGCGCCGAGCACGGCCACGGGCTTTTCGGTCGTGTACGGGTAGGCGACGACACCGTGGTCGTAGAGGTAATCGCCGGCCTCCTCGACCTCGACGTCCCCCGACAGCGACGCAACAACGGGCTTGTGGATGCCCTTCGCGCGATATTCCCCGACGACTTCTGACACCAGTTCCGCGAACACCATCGGCGGGGTGACGATGGTGTGCCAGTAGCCGAGGATCAGGGCGTGGATGCGGTCGTCCTCCAGGCCCAGCGCGATCGTGTTGCGGTAGGTCGAGGGCGGTTCGCCGCCGGTGATGTCCACCGGGTTGCCGGCCGCGCCGAACGGCGGGATGAACTCCCGGAACGCCGTGTCGAGGTCCGGCGGGATCGCCATCAGGCCGAGGCCGTGGTCGACGCAGGCGTCCGAGAGCAGCACGCCCGAGCCGCCGGCACCGGTGATGATGACGACGTTCTCGCCCTGCGGCGTGGGCAGCAGCGGGATGCCGCGGGCGTACTCGAGCAGGTCGTTCAGCCCGGGCGCCCGGATCACGCCGCTCTGGCGGAGGATGTCGTCGTAGACCTGGTCGTTGCCGGCCAGCGCGCCGGTGTGCGAGCTCGCCGCCTTGGCACCCTGGGACGTCCGGCCGGCCTTGAGCACCACGACCGGCTTGCGCCGCGAGACCCGCTTGGCCGTCTCCGCGAACGCGCGCCCGTCCTTGAGGTCCTCGAGGTGCATGGCGATGAGCTCGGTGTTCTCGTCGTGCTCGAAGAAGGTGAGCAGGTCGTCTTCGTCGATGTCGGCCTTGTTGCCGACGCCGACGATCGAGGAGACGCCCATCTTCGCCGAGCGGCTGAAGCCGAGGATCGCCATCCCGATGCCGCCGCTTTGGGACGACAGGGCCACGCCGCCCTTGACGTCGTACGGCGTGCAAAAGGTCGCCGACAGGTTTTCCGGCGTGTAGTAGTAGCCGTAGATGTTGGGGCCGAGGATGCGCACGCCGTGCTCGCGGGCGATCGCGACGACCTGGTCCTGCAACTCGACGTTGCCGGTCTCGCCGAAGCCGGACGGGATGAGGATCGCGCCGGCCACACCCTTCCGGCCGGCTTCCTCGAGCGCCGCGGGGACGAACTTCGCCGGGATGGCGAACACCGCGACGTCGACGTCACCGGGCACGTCGGTGATACTCGGGTAGGCCTTGCGGTCGAGGATCTCGGCGGCCTTCGGGTTGATCGGGTGGATCTCCCCCGCGTACCCGCCGTCGACCAGGTTCTTCATCACCGAGTTGCCGATCTTCCCGGCTTCGGCCGACGCACCGATCACCGCGACCGACGCCGGTTTCATGATCCGGTTCATCGACGCGAGGATCTCCTCCTGGGTGAACCGGTGCGGCTCCTTCGCCGCGTCCGGGTCGATCAGGATCCGGACGTCGACCGCGGTGGCGCCCCGTGGTGTCGCGAGCACCGGGTTCAGGTCCACTTCCGACAGCTGCGGGAAGTCGGTGACCAGCTCGCCGAGGCCGGTGATCACCGCGGCGAGGGCGTCGCGGTCGACCGGCTGCGCTCCGCGGACCCCCTTGAGGATTTCCGCCGCCTGGATGCCGTCGATCATGGAGAGGGCTTCCCCGGCGGACGTCGGCGCGAGCCGGAAGGTGACGTCCTTGAGCACCTCCACCAGCACGCCGCCGAGGCCGAACGCGACGATCTTGCCGAAGGTCGGGTCGGTGACCGAGCCGATGATCACCTCCTGGCCCTCGGTGAGCATCCGCTGCACCTGGACGCCGAGGATCCGCGCTTCGGCGTCGTAGGCCTTCGCGCTGTCGAGGATCCGCGCGAAGCCCGCCCTCACCGCTTCGGCGTCGTCCAGGCCGACGAGCACGCCGCCGGCCTCGGTCTTGTGCAGGATGTCCGGCGAGACGATCTTGAGCACCACCGGCAGCCCGATGGCTTCGGCGTGGGCCACGGCTTCCTCGGCCGTGGCCGCCAGCCGTTCGGCCGGGGTCGGGATACCGTAGGCCTCGCAGACCGCACGCCCCTCGGGCGCGGTCAGCGACGACCGGCCCTCGGCCGCCGCCCGCTCCAGGATCTTCTCGACCGCCGCGCGATCCGCCACGTCAGATCACCCCCGCCGCGCGGAACTTCTCGAGTTCCGCCTCGCTGTAGCCGAGTTCGGTCAGCACCTCGTCGTTGTGCTCGCCGAGCAGCGGCGAGCGTTCGATCTCCACCGGCGAGTCGGACAGCTTGAGCGGGCAGCCGACGGTCTTGAAGCTGCCGCGCTCGGGGTGCGGGACCTCGACGACCGAGCCGAGTTCGGCCAGGGTCTCGTCCTCGATGAGCTCCTTCGTGGACAGGATCGGCCCGCACGGGATGTTGTGCGCGTTGAGCTTCTCCATCACTTCCCACTTGGTGTGCTTCTCGGTCCACTCCTCCACGAGGGCGAACATCTTGTCCAGTTTGGACAGCCGCACCTCGGGAGTGGCCCACGCCGGGTCCTCGGCCAGCTCCTCCTTGCCGATCAACCGCGCGAGCGGCGCCCAGCCGGGCGGCTGGACGATCACGTAGATGTAGTCGTTCGGCCCGCCGGGCGCGCACTTCACCGCCCAGCCCGGCTGCCCGCCGCCGGACGCGTTGCCCGACCGCGGGACCTCGTCGCCGAAGTTCTCGTTCGGGTACTCCCCCAGCGGGCCGTGGGCCAGCCGCTGCTGGTCGCGCAGCTTGACGCGGCACAAGTTGAGCACGGCGTCCTGCATGGCGACCTGGACGCGCTGGCCGCGGCCGGTGGAGGTCCGCTGGTACAGCGCGGCGAGGATGGCGGCCACCAGGTGGATGCCGGTGCCGGAGTCGCCGATCTGCGCGCCGGTCGCGGTCGGCGGCCCGTCCTCGAAGCCGGTGGTGCTCATCGCGCCGCCCATGGCCTGCGCGACCACTTCGTAGGCCTTGAAGTCGGCGTAGCGGCCGGGCCCGAACCCCTTGATGGAGGCGTAGACCAGCCGCGGGTTGAGCGCGGCCAGCTTCTCCCACGGGTAGCCGAACCGGTCGACCACCCTGGGTCCGAAGTTCTCGACCAGGACGTCCACTCCGGACACGAGCTTCTCGAAGACTTCCTTGCCTTCGGCGCTCTTCATGTTGAGCGTGATGCTGCGCTTGTTGGCGTTGAGCATCGTGAAGTAGAGACTGTCCACGCCGGGCAGGTCGCGCAGCTGCCCGCGGGTGATGTCGCCGCGGCCGGGGGTTTCGAGTTTGATCACGTCCGCGCCGAGCCAGGCGAGCAGCTGCGTCGACGACGGTCCGGACTGCACGTGGGTCATGTCGAGGACGCGGACGCCCTCCAGTGCCTTGCCCATGCTCTGGCCTCCGCTCACTTGTACATGGTCTGGTTCATGGTTCCGGGGGCGTACACGTCGGGATCGACCCAGACGTTGATCAGCGACGGCAGGCCGGACTCCCGCGCCCGCAGCAGCGCCGGCCCGATGTCGGCCGGGTCGCGCACCTCTTCGCCGTACCCGCCGAGCATTCGCGCGAACTCGTCGTAGCGGACGTCGCCGAGGGTGTTGCCGACGCGTTCGCGCGGCAGGCCGTACTTCGCGGCCTGGCCGTAGCGGATCTGGTTCATCGAGGAGTTGTTGCCGACGATGCCGACGAACGGCAGGTCGAACCGCACGAGCGTCTCGAAGTCCCAGCCGGTGAGGCTGAAGGCGCCGTCCCCGAAGAGGGCGACGACCTCCTTGTCCGGACGCGCGTGCTTGGCGGCGAGGACGAACGGGATGCCGACGCCGAGCGTCCCGAGTGGACCCGGGTCCATCCAGTGGCCCGGCGACTTCGGCTGGACGACCTGACCGGAGAAGGTGACGATGTCGCCGCCGTCGCCGATGTAGATCGAGTCCTCGGTGAGGAACTCGTTGATCTCGTGGACCAGCCGGTACGGGTGGATCGGGCTCGCGTCGGAGTGCTGCAGCGGCAGCCGTTTCTGCTTCGCCTTCTCCTCGACGGCCTGGAGTTCCTCGAGCCAGGTCTTGCGGCCGACGGCGCCGTTGTCGGTGCGGCCGGACGCGGCCTCGGCGACGGCGGCGAGGACCTGGCCGGCGTCGCCGACGATGCCGAGGTCGACGTCGCGGTTCTTGCCGACCGTGCGGTAGTCGAGGTCGATCTGAACGACGGTGGCGTCCTTCGACAGCCGCTTGCCGTAGCCCATCCGGAAGTCGAAGGGGGTGCCGACGATGACGATGACATCGGCGTTGTCGAAGGCGTACCGGCGCGAGAGCTGGAAGTGGTGCGGGTCGCCGGGCGGGAGCGTGCCGCGGCCGGCGCCGTTCATGTACGCCGGGATGTTCAGGGTCCGGACGAGTTCGGTGGCCGGCCCGGTCGCGCGGGTGGTCCAGACCTGGCTGCCGAGCAGGATGGCCGGCTTCCTGGCGTGCACCAGCAGGTCGGCGAGCTTCTCGACGTCCGCGGGGTCGCCGGCGTTCTTCGTCGACGCCCGGTAGCGGCCCGCTTCGGGGATGCGCGCGGTTTCCAGCGGCACGCGGGCGTCCAGGACGTCCCGCGGGATCTCCAGGAAGGACGGCCCGGGCGCGCCGGCGTAGGCCTCGCGGAAGGCCATGCTCACCAGGTCGGCGACGCGCGCGGTGTGCGGCACGGTGGCAGCGAACTTGGTGATCGGCGTCATCATGTCCACGTGCGGGAGGTCCTGCAGGGACCCCATCTTGTGCTGGGTCAGCGCACCCTGGCCGCCGATCAGCAGCATCGGGCTCTCGGCGCGCAGCGCGTTCGCGACCCCGGTGACGGCGTCGGTGGTGCCCGGCCCGGCGGTGACCACCGCGCAGCCGGGCTTGCCGGTGACCCGCGCGTACCCGTCGGCCGCGTGCGCCGCAACCTGTTCGTGGCGGACGTCGATGACCTCGATGCCTTCGTCGACGCAGCCGTCGTAGATGTCGATGATGTGCCCGCCGCACAGCGTGAAGATCGTGTCGACCCCTTCGGCCTTCAGCGCCTTGGCCACCAGGTGGCCGCCGGATATCCCGGCCGGCGCGGCGCCGTTCGTCGCGGCGGCACTCTCCCCCGCGGTGGTGCCGGTCGTGGTCAGCGCCATGGCTCAACTCCTCTGGTCCGCCACCGGAGCTCTCTTGTCCGGCGGTGTGTGTCGCCTGATGTCCGAGGTCAGCGGCCCCTTCGCGGCAGACTGTAGATTGCATACCGTATGGGGTAGGCATATAGTCACTCTTCAAGCAGCCCGTGTCCAGGGCCATCCGCAGGGTTTTTCCGGACTCCGAACCGGCCCCCGCGGACCACCACTCCACGCCCTTCGCCCTGCCCCGCCGCGGAAAGGACGCTCCCGCATGGACCTCTTCGAACACGAAGCCCGCGACCTCTTCGACAAGCACGGCGTCCCGGTCCCCCGCGGCCGGGTCGCCGCCGATCCGGCCGAGGCCCGGGCCGCCGCGGTCGCCCTCGGCGGCCCGGTGGTGGTCAAGGCCCAGGTGAAGACCGGCGGGCGAGGCAAGGCGGGCGGCGTCCGCGTGGTGCGCACGGCCGACGACGCCGAGCAGGCCGCCGACGACATCCTCGGGATGGACATCAAGGGCCACCCCGTGCACCGCGTCCTGGTCACCGAAGCGAGCGAGATCGCCGACGAGTACTACCTGTCCTTCCTGCTCGACCGCGCCGGGCGGACGTTCCTCGCGATGGCGTCGGCCGAAGGCGGGATGGAGATCGAGGAGGTCGCGGCCACCCGGCCGGACGCGCTGGTCCGCGTGCCGGTGAATCCCCTGGCCGGCGTCGACGCAGCTGCCGTCGCGGCGGCGTTCCCCGCCGCTGTCCGCGGTGAAGTCGCCGGCGTCGTCGAGAAGCTGTGGGACGTGTTCGTCGCCGAGGACTGCACGCTCGTCGAGGTCAACCCCCTGGCGCTGACGGCGACCGGGATCGTCGCGCTGGACGGCAAGATCACCCTGGACGACAACGCCTCCTTCCGCCGTTCCTCGTCGTTCGACGACACTTCGGACGGTGATCCGCTGGAGCGCTCCGCCCGCGCGAAGGGCCTCAATTACGTCAAGCTCGACGGCGACATCGGCGTCATCGGCAACGGCGCCGGGCTCGTCATGTCCACTTTGGACGTCGTGGCGGCGGCCGCGGCCGAGGCGGGCGCCCGCGGACCGGCGAACTTCCTCGACATCGGCGGCGGGGCGTCGGCGCAGGTGATGGTCGACGGGCTGACCGTCATCCTCGGCGACCCGCAGGTGCGCAGCGTGTTCGTCAACGTCTTCGGCGGCATCACCGCGTGCGACGCGGTGGCGACCGGGATCGTGCGGTCACTGGAAATCCTCGGTGCGCGCGCCACCAAGCCCCTGGTCGTCCGGCTCGACGGGAACAACGTCGCCGAAGGCAGGCGGATCCTCGCCGAAGCCGCCCATCCCCTGGTCACCGCGGTGGCCACCATGGACGACGCCGCCCGCGAGGCGGCGAAGCTCGCGATCGCGGAGGTCTGAGTCGTGGCCGTCTTCCTGGACGAGAACAGCCGGATCGTCGTCTCCGGCATCACCGGTTCCGAGGGCGCCAAGCACACGCGGCGGATGCTGGCCGCCGGGACGAACGTCGTCGGCGGGGTGAATCCGCGCAAAGCCGGGCAGCGGGTGGAGTTCCCCGGCCGTTCGCTGCCCGTGTTCGGCAGCGTCGCGGAGTCGATGGCCTCGGCCGGCGCCGACGTCTGCGTGCTGTTCGTGCCGCCGCCGTTCGTGGCCGACGCCGTGGTCGAAGCGGTGGACGCGGGCATCGGGCTGGCGGTGGTGATCACCGAAGGCGTCCCCGTGCACGACAGCGCGCGGCTGTGGGCGCACGCCGTCGCGGCCGGCGGGCGGACGCGGATCATCGGCCCGAACTGCCCGGGCATCATCTCCCCCGGCCGGTCGAACGCCGGGATCATCCCGGCCGACATCACCGGCCCGGGCCGGATCGGCCTGGTGTCGAAGTCCGGCACGCTGACCTACCAGCTCATGCACGAGCTGCGGGACATCGGCTTCTCGACCTGCGTGGGCATCGGCGGCGACCCGATCATCGGGACGACGCACATCGACGCGGTCGAGGCGTTCGAGAAGGACCCGGAGACCGACCTGATCGTGCTGATCGGCGAGATCGGCGGCGACGCGGAGGAGCGGGCGGCGGAGTTCGTGCGCGCCCACGTGTCGAAGCCGGTCGTCGGGTACGTGGCGGGCTTCACCGCCCCGGAAGGCAAGACGATGGGCCACGCGGGCGCGATCGTCTCGGGCTCGGCGGGCACGGCCGCGGCGAAGAAGGAAGCCTTGGAGGCCGCGGGCATCCGGGTCGGGCGCACGCCGAGCGAGACGGCGGCACTGGTCCGCGAGCTGCTGGGCTGATGGAGCTCCGCCAGCTGGCGGTGGTGGTGGCGGTCGCCGAGGAAGGCGGCTTCACGGCGGCCGCCCAGCGCCTGCGAACGGTCCAGTCGACGGTGTCCACAGTGGTCCGGGCGCTGGAGCGGGACCTGGGCACGCCGCTGTTCCACCGCACGACGCACCGGGTGGTCCTGACGCCCGCGGGCGAGGCCTTCGTCCCCGCCGCGCGGGCGGCGTTGGAGGCGGCGGAGCGGGCCCGGGCGGCCGTGTCCCCGGTGGACGGCCGGGTGCGGCTGGGGGTCCGCCCGGGCTTGCTGGCCGACCTGCACCGGGTGCTGACGCGGCTGCGGCAGGCGCACCCGGGCCTCGGGGTGGAGGTGAGCCAGGTGCGGTGCGGGCCGCCGGAGTCCACTGTGGACGTGGTGGTGACCCGCGTCGGCGACGAACTCGCCGAAGCGGCCGAAGTCGCCACCCTGCTTCCCGCCGAAGAGCTGGTCCTGGCCACCGCACCCGGCGGAGCGCGCTCGGCCCCGGCCGACCTCTCCGCGCTCTCCCTCGTCGACTTCCCGCCCGGCTGGGCGATCCGCGAAGCCGTCGACCGCGCGTTCCCCCACCGCCGGATCTCGCTCGAAGTCGACGAGCTCGCCGTCGCCGCCGGGCTGGTGCGGGCCGGGTTCGCCGCCTGCGTCCTGCCCGCTTCCGCCGCCGCGCGGTTTCCGGAGCTCACCGTGCGGCGGTTCGCACGGCCCGTGCCGTGGCAGCTCGCCGCCGGGCACCGGGCCGAGGCCGGCCCCGCCGTGGCCGCCGTCCTCGCTCAGCTCGGCTGAAGACCGAGGCGGTCCGGTCGCGTGTAGACGTTCATCGACGTCCCGCGCAGGAAGCCCACGAGCGTCAGGCCGAGCTCGGCGGCCAGGTCCACCGCGAGCGAAGACGGCGCCGACACCGCGGCCAGCAACGGGATCCCGGCCATCACGGCCTTCTGCACCAGTTCGAACGACGCCCGCCCGCTCACCATCAGCGCCGTCCCGGACAGCGGCAGCACGCCGTCCCGGGTCGCCCAGCCCACCACCTTGTCCACCGCGTTGTGCCGTCCGACGTCCTCGCGCAGGCACAGCAGCTTTCCGTCGGCGTCGAACAGCCCCGCCGCGTGGAGGCCGCCGGTCCGGTCGAACACCCGCTGGGCGGCCCGGAGTTCGTCCGGCAGCGCGGTCAGTGTCGCCGGGTCGGTGACCAGGGGGTCGTCGGCGACCGGCCAGGTGACCGTCGTGCGCACGGCGTCCAGGCTCGCCTTGCCGCACAGGCCGCACGAGGACGTCGTGTAGAAGTTGCGTTCCACCGAGGCGTCCGGCGGGGCGACCCCGTCGGCGAGCACGACGTCGAGGACGTTGTACGTGTTGCCGCCGTCTGCCGTGGCGCCGGCGCAGTAGCGGATCGACCGGATGTCCGCCGCCGCGCGGACCACGCCCTCACCGACCAGGAAGCCGGCGGCGAGGTCGAAGTCGTCGCCCGGGGTGCGCATGGTGATCGTCAGCGGCCGGCCGGCGACCCGGATCTCGAGGGGTTCCTCGACGGTCAGCGTGTCCGGCCGCGCGGTGTGCCGTCCGTCGTGGACGCGCAGCACCCGCCGCCTGCTCGTCATGCGCCCCACGTCAGGCCACCGGCAGCAGGGACCGGGGCCGGCCCGGCTGGGTCAGCCGCCCGGACAGCACCGCGCCGGCCAGGCTCAGCACGCCGGCCGCGACGAACCCCTGCTCCGTCGCGACGAGCGTGGCCAGGCCGATCCCGACCGCCGCGCCGACGGCCTTGGCGCTGTAGAGGATCCCGAAGTTCTGCGCCGCCGATTCCTCGCCGAAGTACTCGCGCACCAGGCCGACGAGCAGCGTGTAGCAGCAGCCGTTGCCGAGGCCGGCCAGCACGACGCCCAGCAGCAGGCCGACGGCGTGCCGGTGGCCACCGGAATACAGCAGCACGAATTGGGCGACGCCGCCGGCGAGCAGGGCGAAGCGCAGGATCCGGTGCCGGCCGAGCCGGTCGGCGAGCCGTCCGATGAGGACCCGACCGCTGCCGGTGGCCGCGGCGAGCAGCGCCAGGGCGGCCGCGGCGAGCCCGGGTCCGCTGCGCGTGGCGGTGTACGTCGCCAGGTAGGCCAGGTCGAACAGCAGCACGGCGGCGGCGAGGACGACCACGAGGTACAGCGAAAGCGTCGTCCCGCACCGGAACAGCTCCGCCGGCCGGTAGTGCCGGACGGCCGGGCGCCGGTTGTGCGCCCGGTCGAGGGCCCAGGCCCGCGGTTCGGGTGTGGTGGGCCACCAGTTCCGCGGCGGGTACCGCAGCAGCGCCGCGCACCCGGCGATGACGACGAGCACGATCGCGGCGGTGGCGTCCAGGAGGACCGGGCGCGCGGCCGGCAGCCCGGCGGCGAGCACGACGAAGGGGACGCTGCCGTAGGCGAAGGCGCCGCTCACGATGCCGGCGCGGGGCCCGGTGCCGTCCGGGAACCAGGCGAGCACCGCGCCGACGCACGTGGCGTACACCATGCCGGTGCCGAACCCGCCGAGCACGGAGTAGCCGAGGAAGACGGTGGTCAGGCTGGTGGCGTGGCCGAGCGTCACGAGCCCGGCGGCGCACAGGACCGCGCCGGCGGCCATCGCCGCGGGCGCGGGGAGCCGGCCGCGTTCCCGGAGCCACGCCACCGGGAACGCGGCGCCGGCTTGGCAGATGGCCCACACCGCGAGGGCGAGGACGACGCCGCCGAACGACCAGCCGGGCGTCCGGCTCAGCGACGGCGCGATCGCGCCGAAGCCGTACTGCTGCACCCCGGCGGCGAGCATGGCCGCCGCGGCGAGCCAGGTGATCCACGACCGTGGCCGGCCGAGCAGTTCCCGGTCGGACTCGCCGACGCGGTACCGCCGTCCGTAGACGTCCCGGAGTTCGCGCACCTCGCCCATGGCGACCGCCTCCCGCAAACTGAAGATTGTATGCAGTATGGAGTAGCCCGAGTGTGCGCTTGTTCGGCGCGGATGTCTACCGGAGGAGGTGGGCGGCGCCCGGATGGCCGAATGGGGCTGTCACACCCGCGAAAAGGAGGCGGCCCGGTGACCATCGAGGGAGGAGGCGGCCACCGGGCCGGTGCTCCACCGCGGTACCGGCCGCGCGGAGCACTGACAGTCTGGCCATCGGAGCCGCTCTCCGACAAGCTTTTCGCGGCGCGCCGGACCGGGCGATGCCCGTTCGGCGGCGTCGGGGCGGGCACAACGTCCACTTCGAACCGAACGCGTGACCGTGTGACACCAAAGGAATACCGACCGCCACCTCGATGAAGGGCGGCCTACCGGCTGGGCGGCACCCGACGGCGCCGCCCAGCCGGAGCGGACCCGGCCTTCAAGACTTCTTGCGCGTCGCTCGCTTGCGCGCCGGCTTGGCGTCGGCCGGCTCGGCCGCCGCGGCCTGGTCGGCCTCGAAGCCGGCGATGATCTCGCTGGACAGACGGCCGCGCTCGGCGACCTCGTAGCCGTTCGCCTGGGCCCATTCGCGGATCTGCCGGTTGCGCTCGCGGTCGGTGCCCGAGCCGGACGCACCACCCAGCGACTGGCCGGTCGCGAGGCGGACCTTGCGGCCGCCGATGCGCCGCGCGGCGGCGACGTAGCGAGCCAGTTCGTCCCGGAGCGCGGAGGCGTTCTCCTCGGACAGGTCGATCTCGTACGTCACGCCGTCGAGGCTGAAGGGGACGGTCTGCGAAGCCTCGCTGCCGTCGAGGTCGTCCACCATCTGGACCTGTACCCGTTGCGCCATGATTCGTCGTTCCTCATCTTCTCCAGAACACGGTCGGACTGACCCTAACGTGTCGAATCAGGCCCGGCACGCGCGACACCCGGAAGCGTCCACAATGGCCGCTGCGGCGAACGGGTCGTCCGCGTCCAGAGTGACCGCAACCGAGCCGAAATGCTCGTCGTCTTGTCCGGGATTCAATTTTGTGATATGCTCGAAATCGAATCGGTACCGTGGTGGCATGAACCTTGCCGAGCTTTCCGCTAATGCTCCCCGCGTCAGCCGGACCGCCTTCACGGCCGCCGCCGCGCGTGCGGCTCATTTGCTCGTCGACACCGAACCGTTCATCTTCTCCGACACCTTCGCGGCGCGCCTGCTCGGGGCCCGCGCCGAGGAACTCCTGGCCTACCACCGGCTCCACGGTACCCACCCGATCCTGGCCGGTGCCCGCGCCGAAGCGGTCTGCCGGAGCCGGTTCGCCGAAGCGCGCCTGATGCGTGGCAATTCCGGTATAGACCAGTATGTGATTCTCGGCGCCGGGCTCGATTCGTTCGCGTATCGGACCGCGCCGCGACGATTCCGGGTGTTCGAGGTCGACCATCCGGCGACCCAGTCGGCCAAACGGGAACTGCTGGCCGCCGCCGGCGTCGCCGAACCGGCTTCGGTCACCTTCGTCCCGGTCGACTTCGAAGCCGAACCGCTGCGGGAACGGCTCGTCCAGAGTGGACTCGACCCGGTTCGCCCCGTGTTCGTCAGCTGGCTCGGTGTCACCATGTACCTGACCCGAACGGCGATTGCCGCGGCATTGCGGGAGCTCGGCGGATTCGCGCCGGGATCGGAAATCGTGGCCGATCACCTGCTGCCCGCGGAACTGCGCGACGCGGCCGGGAACGGCTACGCCGAAGCCGTCGGGCCGGTGGTCGCCGGGCAGGGTGAGCCGTGGCACACGTTCCTCTCCCCCGCGGCCTTGTCCGGGCTCTTGCGCGACGCCGGTTTCGACGTCGTCGAGCAGGCGGGACAGCGGGAGAGCGTCGACGCGCGGCTGTGGCGGCGCACCGACGCGCTGCGGCCCGCCGCGCTTTCCGCGCTGACGCACGCGCGCATTCCGGGCCGGCCCGGCTGACACCTCAGTCCGGCAGCATCGGCATTTCGAGGTCGTCCGGACGGCCGAGCAGCACCGCGCGGGTGACGGCGGCCTTGCCGAAGCGGTCGCGCACCGCGTCCAGCGCGGTGTCGAGCTCGGTCGCCCGCTGCCGTTCGAACGGCAGCGCCGGCTGGAACGGGTTGTCGTCGGCCAGGTTGGACAGCGCCGCACCCAGCAGCGTGATCCCGCGGTCGGCGATCAACGGCAGCGCGGCGACGAGCAGTTCGCGCGCGGCGTCGAGCAGCACGCCGGTGCCGGCGGTCGGGTCGGTGAGCGTGTGCGACCGGGTGGCGCGCGAGAAGTCGGCGAAGCGCAGCCGGATCGTCACGGTGCGGCAGACGCGGCGGGCGGCGCGCAACCGGCGGGCGATCCGATCGACGAGCGCCACGAGCACGACGTCGAGCTCGGCCGGGGTCCGCCGGCCGCGCCCGAGGGCCCGCTGGGCGCCGATCGAGCGCCGCCGCACCCCGATCTCGACCCGGCGCGGGTCTTCGTTGTGCGCCAGGTCGTGCAAGTGTGCCCCGGCGCCCCGGCCGAGCAGCCCGACGAGGTCGACGTGCTCGGACGCGGCCAGCTGGCCGACGGTGGTGATCCCGCGCGCCCGCAGCTTCTCGGCGGTGACCTTGCCGACACCCCAGAGCGCCGAAACCGGCAGCGGGTGCAGGAACTCGAGCTCGCCGTCGTGCGGGACGACGAGCAGGCCGTCGGGCTTGGCGACCCGGCTGGCGACCTTGGCGAGGAACTTCGTCCGCGCCACCCCGACGGTGATCGGCAGGCCGGCCCGCTCGGCGACGGCCGCGCGCAGCCGTTCGGCGACGTGGCTCGGCCGCCCGCCGATCCTGCTCAACCCCCCGACGTCGAGGAACGCCTCGTCGATCGAGATCCCTTCGACCCACGGGGTGGTGTCGTGGAAGACGTCGAAGACCGCCCGGCTGGCGGCCGCGTACGCGGACATGCGCGGGCGCACGACGACGGCGTGCGGGCACAGCCGGCGGGCCTGCGCGCCGCCCATCGCGGTGCGCACGCCGTAGGCCTTGGCCTCGTAACTCGCGGCGAGCACGACCCCGCCGCCGACGATCACGGGCCGTCCCTTGAGCGCCGGATCGTCGCGCTGTTCGACGGAGGCGTAGAACGAGTCGAGGTCGGCGTGCAGGATGGGCCCCTCGTCGGTCATAGAACATATGTTCGCATATCCGCGCGCCGAAGTCCGCTCGTCCGCCTGCCGCGGGTGACGTGCCGCCGGTCGAAAGTCCGCGTTTTTCCGGTTGTCGGCTCCTGTTGCCCCGCTCACACTCGACGCAGCGAACGACCCGGAGACTGGGGGCGAAATGACCGACAAGTGCCGATGCGGCGACCACCACGCGTGGGCCTCACCGAGCCTGGAAGACCGGCCGGCGGCACCGCGCCATCCGCTGCTGGCGGCCACGCTGGCGCAGGAGGACGGGGTGGAGGACGCCGGCGGCCTGGATCCGACGGACCGCGTGACGTGCCGGACCCACCGCCGCTGGCTCCACGACTGCGTGGCCTCACCGGTGCACACGAACCCGGCGATCGGGTACCGCTGGTGCCGTCGCTGTGATCACCAGGCCCTGGTGGCCGTCGACGAGCTCGCGGGCGAGGTGACGATCCGCTGCGGGCTGTGCGGCGAGGTTCCGCACAGCCGGGCCAACCAGGAGCTGATGGCGTTGTGCCGGCGAAGCCTGGCACTGGCCCGCTCGGGCCGCTTCCCGGCGGCGGCCGTCGCCTGAGTGCCATGATGCGTGGGTGCCTTCCGTCGGAACCACCGCGCTCGTGATGGTGTTGCCCGCTGCCGAGCCGGCGCTGGCCGTGGCCCGGCGGGTCGACCCTGGTTTGGTCCGTCCTGGCCTGCACGCCCACGTGACGGCGCTGTACCCCTTCTTGCCGGACGCGTCGCTGACCGACGCGGTCCTGGCGGAGGTCCGCTCGCTGGCGGCCGCCGTCTCTCCCCCGGACGTGAAGCTGGCGGAGCTGGTCGTGGCGCCGGGTTTCGTGGCCCTTGCCGCTCCCGACTTGCAGGCCGTGGCCGATGCGGTCTGTGCTCGATGGCCGTCCGTGCTGCCTTACGGGGGCCGGTTCGGTCCGCGCCCCGCCGCGCACTTGACCGTCGCGATGGGCGGCTCGGACGAGGCGCTCGCGCAGGTCGCCGAGGGAGTGCGGCCGCTGCTGCCGCTGACCGATCGCGCCGACGGGCTGCAGCTGGTGGCGCTGACCGAGCGTGGCTGGGAGCTCCGGCTGGAGGCACCGTTCGGCGGGTGAGGCCGGGTCACGGGCCGGTGGCTTCGGGCGCCGGTGTCCCCTCCAGGCTCCGGTAGGCGCGGGCGATGGCGCGCAGGCGGGCGACGTCCGCGGCGAACGGTTCCGCCGCCGCGGTGGGCGGCTCGGTCTCGGACGGCTCGTCCGGGAGGTCGCGCACCAGCCTGGCCGCCGTCGCGGGTGGGACGTCCGGCGTCACGCCCGCGAGGATCAAGCCGTCGTTGGTCTCGCTCATCGCCGTCAGCAGGCGCTCCCGGCGGGACTCCCCCGACGGGTCGATGCGTGTGATTTCCGGGAACCGCCGCGTCAGGTGGGCGCGCAAGGGCCGGAGCAGGCGGAGCGTCCGGGCGTCGCGGCGCGCGGCCACCAGGCCGGGGACGGCCGGGATCGTCAGGCCCACCACGATCAGCAGCACCGACACCGCCGGGAACCCGACGTCCAGAGCGCACGGCAGCGTCGAGAACGGCCCGCGGCACAACGCCTTGACCGGGTGCTCGGCCTGCAGCGCGCGCAGGGTCCCGACCACCTTTCCGGCCAGGTAGGCGACCGCGAACCCCGACGCCAGCAGCAACAGCGCCAGCCCGGCACGCAGCGCGCCCCCGCTCGCCCGGATCGTCACCGCCGCCATGAAGCCGATGTCGAGGACCGCGAAGCCCAGGTAGACCGTGTAGGTGAAGACGTAGACCACCAGCGTCGGGTGGGTGCGGTACAGGTCGTCGAACACGCCGACGCCGCGCGGCAGGTCCGGGGTGCTGAAGAACGTCACCACGAGCACCGTCAGCGCGACGCCGAGCGCGACCAGCCGGGTGCGGCGGCCACGGTCGCGGGTGCCGCTGATCTCCGCGACCGTCAGGCCGATGCCGTACGCCGCGACCATCGTCGCCAGGTTCGACAGCAGCCGGCCCAGGCTCGGGTAGATCTCGCTCTCGAACTGCTGGGCCCGGTTCGACAGGAAGCAGAACGCCGCGCCCAGCGCGATGAGCGAGACGGCCAGGCCCGCGCCCGCGCCGGTACGCCGGGCGCGGGCCGCGCGCCAGATTCCGGCGAACAGCGCGAAGAGCCCGACCCCGACGAAAAGTATGTCGATCACGAAACGCGACTATCCCAGGAGTGCCGCCAGCCGCCTAGCCTGGTCCGCCGCTCGGCCGGACGCGCCCGGCTGAACGGCGGGTGGCTCGCTCGTCGCCGCGCTCATCAGTAGGACGGCGATCAGCTCGGCTTCGTACTCGTCGGTCCCGGTCGTGACGCGCGTGAGCAGGTGCGACAACGCCCGCGGCGCGAGGTCCGGGGCGAGCTCGGCGGCCTCGGCCTCCGACATCAGGCAGGTCCCGGTGTGCGCGCACAGCATGTGGGCGAGCTCGTGGGCGATGATGTGGTCCTGGTGCAGCGCCGACGTGTGCTCGGCGTAGGCGATCAGGTCGTAGTCCGGGCGGGCCTGCCACGCCCCGGACGGCTGGCCGGGCCGGTAGGCGATCGGGACGAGGTCGATCTCGCGGCCCCGCCACCGCTCGAGGCCGTCGACCCAGGCGTTCATCGACCACGGCCGCGGCAGCGGGACGGCGGCGAGCACCGTCCGCACGCGCTCGCGTGCCCGGTCGCGGAGGGCCGGCAGGCCGGGCTCGTCGATGGGTCCTCCCTGGTCACCGGGCGCCAGCCGGGTGCACCGGGGCGCGAACACGGACCGGGTCATCGTAGCCGAGCCGCCCGCGGTCACTCCGGCTTCCGTCGCCGGCCGGTGCGCCTGCGGGTGTCGTCGTAGCTGCTGAGCTGGTCCAGCAGGGCCGTGACGGTCTCCCGGTCGCGGGGGGACAGCCGCATGGCTCGTTGCGCCAGGTTCCGCGCCTCGTCGTCACGCCACGCGACGACGTCCTCGACCTGCTGGTCGACCTGGCCGGCGACGCCGTCGTCGAAGAAGTACGTGACGGGCACGCCGAAGAACTGGGCGAGCGCCTGGATGTGCGAGCGCTTGGGATCCTTGCGCGCGCCGACGGCGAGCTGCTGGACGTGGGTGGCCGACATCGTGACGCCGGTCTGCTCGGCGACGCCGTGCGCGATCTCCCGGTAGGAGTACGGCTTGCGGTCCGGCGGGTGCACGGTCGCGATCAGGTGCGCCAGCCGTTCGGCGAAACTGCGCTCTTCGCTCACCACACACCACCTGCAGACATGAAACGTGACACCGGTCAGCGTAGCTGTTCCGAAAACTTGACACATCCTGTGCCGGAAAGACTACGATACGCCTGTCCGGTGTTTCGGAAACGTGACACCGGCCCGGGGTGGCGCAGCGGCCCACGGGTGACTCACGTGGCCGCTGGGGGTGGCCACGCGCCTAACCCACCCGCCGCGCCGCCCCTTTTCGCGTCCGGACCCGGGCCGCTCGCGGGATGTGGCCGGGCGACGAGGGTTCGCGGGTGTGGCGCAGTGTGCGGACCACGGGCGTGCGGCCGGAGGGATCGCCCATCTTCGCGCGCCGGGGGCCTCGCAGCTGCGCGCTGTGGCGGCCCGGCGGCTGCGCGCTGTGGTGAGCCCGGCGGCCACGCGCTG
>NZ_JBSGJD010000190.1:0-20086 GCF_053605405.1 Amycolatopsis sp. NPDC003861 | reverse complement strand
GCAGGCCGTGGTGCCAGGCCGCCCGCCAGTCGCGGGCGGCTTCGGCGCCGAGCAGCTGTTCGGCTCGGGACAGCGCCGCGGCCGCGGCGTCGGAATCCCCCAGCGCGACCTGCGCGCGCGTCTGGGCGAACGCGATTTCGGCCGAGGGCTCGCCGAACATCGCGAGCTTGCCCAGCCAGCGGTGCGGCCCCGGCGCGCCCGCGATGGCGATGAACTCGGCCGCGGCGTCTTCGGGGGCGACCCGCGGGATCGGCAGCCGGCCGGCCCCGTCGGCGGCGCTCGGCAGGCCGAGGTCCAGCGGGCCGTCGCCGCGTTCGCCGCCGGCCCAGTGGTCGAGGCCGGGCACCGCGCCGAGGCCGTCGTCGAGCAGTTCCGCGGTGTCCTCGAACAGCGCCGACGGCACCGGCCGCGGCCGTTCGTCGCGCAGCGAAAGGATTTCCCGGCGCACGCCGTCGAGCTGCTCGGCCATTTCCGCTGCCGTGGCGAACCGCCGCTCGAACGGCGCGACGGCCCGTTCGAGCACCCGGTGCAGCGAGTCCAGGCCGCCGGCGACCCGGTCCGGGTCGATGTCTTCGCTCGCGGCTTCGAGCAGCACCTGCAGCGTCCGGCCGACGGTGTGCAGGTCCGAGCGCACGGTCAGGCCGTGCCGCGCGAGCTCGTGCGCCGGCGCCTGGAACCCTTCGGTGCCGACGCTCGGCCCGGCCGGGTCGTCGAGCGCGCGGGCCGCGCCGAGGTCGATGACCTTGACCCGCTTGTCGCCGTGGATCACGTTCTCCGGCTTCATGTCGCAGTACAGCAGGCCTTCGCCGTGGAGGTAGTCGAGCGCGCCGAGGATCGCCCGGCCGTAGACGATCACGTGCTCCACCCGCGGCGGCGGCCCCTGCTTGAGCAGGTCCCGCAGCGACCGCCCGCCGACGTACTCCATCACCAGGTAGGTGTCCGGTTCGCCACCGCCGGGCGCGGGGTGTTCGACGAAGTCGCTGATCCGCACGATGTTCGGGTGGTCGAGCCGGACCAGCACGTCGCGTTCGACCCGCGCCATCGCCTTCAGCACGGCGTTGCCGCTGTTGATCACGCCCTTGAGCGCGACGTGCTGACCGGCCAGCGCGGTGTCGGCGGCCAGGTACACCCATCCGAGCCCGCCCCGGGCGAAGCAGCCGAGGACGTCGTAGCGGTCGCCGACCCGCTCGCCGCGGTTCAGCTTGGGCAGGAAGGAAAAGCGCTCACCGCAGTTTTCGCAGTATCCTTCGGCGAACGCGGGTTCGCCGGCGTACGCCCGGCCGACGGCTTCCCCGCAGTGCCCGCAGAACCGGTGCTGCTCGGGGTATTCCGGGTCGGCGAGGACGAGCTTCTCCGGGTCCGGCACCTCGATCGCGGGCAGCGACTGGAAGTCCGCCTCGCCACTCCACAGTTCGACACTGCGGCGGGTGCTTTCCGGGGCCGGCAGCGACGTCGGCGGCGGCGGCTCGGCCGGCACCCGGCGGCGGCCGCACACCTCGCAGAACCCGATCGGGCCGACCGGACGGCCGTGGCACCACGCGGTTTCGGTCGTCACGCGCCCTCCAGCCGGCGGCGGACCGCCCGTACGTACCGTTCGACCAGCCCGGCGGCGGCTTCCGGCTCGCCGGGCCGCAGGGTCAGCGCCGCCATGGCCGGCCGGTACAGCTCGGCCAGTTCCTCGTCCTCCATCAGGCCCGCGTCGGTCGCCTTGGCGTTGTAGCCGCGCAGCCGTCCGTGCAGTTCGTCGTGCCGGGCGGCCAGCGCGTCGAGTTCGGCGTACAACCGGACCAGCGCCCACCGGGCCGCTTCCGCGTCGCGTTCGGTCGCCGCCAGCGCTCGCCGCACCCGGCCCGGCTCGATCCGCTCGCCCGCCGAGCGCAGCGCCGCCAGCCGCAGCCGCAGATCCGCGGAGCTGCCGGGCACCGCCGTGCGCGCACCGATCCGGGCGGCTCGCTCCCGCGTGCGGTCCTCCTCGTGCTCCACCATTTCGACCAGCAGCGCCAGCCGAGCCAGGCGTCGCGCGTTGCGCTCGTTCTCCCAGCGCCGGGCCAGGCGCACGCCGGGCGAGTCGGGCCCGCTGAACTGGACCAGCACGGTGGCGCCCTTGTCGACCAGCGGCCGCACCACGTCGGTGAGCACTTCCTCCGGCGCCCGCGCGTCTTCGACGCCGGTCACCGCCACCGCGACGTCCTCGGGATTGGTCTCCAGCACGGTGAGCACTTCGCCGGTGCTGATCCCGGCGCTGACGTGTTCGGCCACCTCGCCGGTGGTCTTGCCGGTCGCGTCCACGATCGCGGCGAGCCGCTCGCCGGAGCCCCGGCGCTCGCGCCGCACCTGGGCCAGGAAACCGTCCCGGACGGCGGAGTCGCGGTCCCCGATGACGACGATCAGCGGGCCGGCCGACGGCCGCGGCGGCTCGCCCACCCACCGGGCGACGTCGGGCACGTGCCGGACGATCACCTCGACCGGGATCAGGTAGGCGAGCCCCGCGCGTTCGTCGGTGTACTCGGTGACCACCATGCCGAGCACCGCACCGGTGGCCTTGTCGATCACGCCGGCGCCGCTGAACCCGCGCCGCACGCGCTCGCCGGGCAACGGCGAATTGAGCTGGATCCACTCTCCCGCGGCGCCGGCCGGGCCGGCCAGCTGAGCGTTGTTCACCCAGACGCCGTAGCGGTGCGGCGCCGGAAAGCCGTAGGTGTGGACCACCCGGTCACGCACCGCGCCGAGCCGGACCAAGGGCGCGCCCGGCACGTGCGGGAACGCTTCGGTGAGGTCCAGCAGCGCGATGTCGCCGCGGCCGTCTTCCGACGGCGGCACCCAGCAGCCGGGCCGCACCGCGGCGAGCGTCTCCGGCATGCCGTCGAGCCCGACGAACCGCACCAGCACGGACGCCCCCGAAAGCGCTTCCTCCCCCGCGGCCTGCACGACGTGCGCGCAGGTGAGCACCGTGGATTCGCCCAGCAGCATGCCGGCGCCCAGTGCCCGGCCCGACGAGTTCACCAAGCACACTCGCCACGGTTCCGGATCCCCCGCGCGCCCCTCGGCAGAACCGTTGTGCTCCCTCACCGGGTGCGACCTTACGACCCCGCACCGACAGTCCGGGGCGGGTTCGCCCGCTTACCCCCGCAGATCACCCGATCGGCCGCCGAACGCCGGGTGGCCGTGGAAAACTCACGAACCCGCGCCGGCGGCCGGTGCGTGATCTCAGGCAATCGTGCGCAGCCGGCGGAGGGCGAAGAACACCAGCGCGGCCGCCAGGAGCACGAAGATCCCGGTCTCGATGCCCTGGAAGAGCCAGAACCGGTCCCCCGGCTGGTACTGCAGCCAGTTCATCGCGCCGGGGCCGACCGAGTCGTCGCCGCAGCCGCCGGGCGGGCACGGGCCGAGCTGGGCGTTCGGCAGGACCAGGTCCCCGGCCGCGTTGCGCACCCCGACGTCCATCACCCAGTTGCCGGACGCCGGGTTCGGCGTCTGCCCGCCGGTCGGCGAGAAGGTGAGGCTTGGGGCGGGCAGGTACCGCGGCCGGGCGAGGACCTCGATCGCGACGCGGACCGCTGCGAACCCGACCAGCGCGATCCCCATGGCGGGCAGGACCTTCCGCCACTGTGTCCCGGCGAAGACGCCCAGCGCCAGCGCGAACAGCGTGTACGCGATCGGGACGATCCCCTGCACGTCGAACGAAAGGTAGTTCAACCGGCCGGTGCTCGCGCTGACCAGCGGCCGGAACCACCACGACACGCCCAGCGCGTACCCGACCGACAGCACGGTGGTCATCGCCCCGACCAGGCCGAACTTGGCCAGCGCCCACTGCAGGCGGGTCACCCCCTGCGTCCACACCAGACGGTGGGTGCCCTGCTCGACCTCGCGGGCCACCAGCGGTGCGCCGAAGAACACGCCGACGAGCACCGGCAGGACCACGAACAGCACGGCGATGAACACCATGCCGCCGAACTCCTGCTGGAACTGGTGGCCGAGGCTTTCGCACCGCGAAACGGCTTCGGTCTGCGTGATCAGCGACGCGCTGCCGAGCGCGGCGCGGCAGGCACCCAGGCCGAGGTTGTCGTACTTCGCGTGCATCGCCAGGCCCGTGGGCACCATCAGCGCGCCGAGCGCGGCCAGCGCGGCGAGGGTGAACAACGCCTGCTTGCGGTGTTGCCGCCAGACCAGCCAGATCACGCCGGCACCTCCCACGCGGACGCCGGAACGCGGGTCTCCGCCTCGGCGAGGTGCGCGAGCACCACGTCTTCCAGGGTCACTTCGTGCTCCGTCCACAGTGGATCGATCGGGCCGTCGCCCCGGCGGACGAGCATGGTCGACTGGCGTTCGGTGTGGCTCGCGCGGACCACCTCGGCGACCCCGGCGATGGATTCGCTGCCGGCCCGCGGGCCGGTGAGCGTGCAGTGGCCGGCGAGCAGCTCGTCGACCGGACCCGCCAGCCGGACGTGGGACCGCTGCAGGACGATCAGGTGGTCGCAGCTGCGTTCCAGGTCGGCGAGCAGGTGCGAAGACAGCAGCACGGTCGTCTCGCTCTCGGCCACCGCGCCCATCAGCGTCTGCATGAATTCGCGGCGGGCCAGGGGGTCGAGGCTGGCGATGGGCTCGTCGAGCAGCAGCAGCCGGGGGCGTTTGGCCAGCGCCAGGGCCAGGGCGACCTGGGCGCGCTGGCCGCCGGAGAGCTTCCCCACCGCCTGGTGCGGCGGGATGCCGAGCATGGCGAGCCGGTCGCGGGCCAGCGCGGCGTCCCAGCGGCGGCGGTTGAGCTTGCCGCCCATGGTGACCAGCTCCGCCGCGGTGAAGTCGCGGTAGAGCGGGGTGTCCTGCGCGACGAACCCGATGTCCGTCAGAGCCTCGTGCGGGGTCCGCCCGAAGACGCGCACCTCACCCTCGTCGGGTTTCAGCAGGCCGACGACCAGGTTCAGCAGCGTCGTCTTGCCCGCGCCGTTCGGGCCGACCAGCGCGGCGATCCGCCCGGCAGGCACCTCCAGCGCGCAGTCGCGCAACGCCCAGGTGCGGCCGTAGCGCTTGCCCAGCGCCGCGGCTTCCACCGCCAGTTCCATTCCGGACTCCCTACGACAGGTCGTGCGGCACCCGGGTGCCGCGGATCGTGGTCTCGATGAGGGCGGCGATGTCGTCCGGCGACATCCCGGCGGCTTCGGCGCGTTCCAGCCAGGCCACCAGCTCGTCACGCAGCTGCCCCTGGCTGCCCAGCGACGGCCCGGCCAGGCTGCCGGTGACGAACGTGCCCACCCCCGGGCGGCCTTCGGCCAGGCCTTCCAGGACCAGTTCGCGATAGGCCTTGAGCACGGTGTTCGGGTTGATCGCCAGCGCCTCGGCCACGTCCCGCACCTTCGGCAGCTGGTCGCCGGGCCGCAGCAGGCCGACGCGCAGCGCCTGCTTCGCCTGGACGACGAGCTGCATGTACGTGGCGACCCGGGAACGGCCGTCGAGCACGAACTCGATCACCTGCCCACCCTCCTATTGTCTTACGACATTAAGACAACACCTCCCGGTGCACGGCTGTCAAGGCATAGGGTCTCGATCGGACGCGCACACCGGCACCGGGAGGCAGGCATGTCGTTGTTGGACGAGCTCGGCAAGGCGATCGCGGGCGGAGCGGTCGAGATCGTCGACCTGACCGCTCCCCTGAGCTCCAGCACGCCGATCCTGCGGTTGCCCGAGCCGTTCGCCAACACGATCCCGTTCCGGCTGGAGGAGATCAGCCGCTACGACGAGCGCGGGCCGCGGTGGTACTGGAACGACATCCACACCGGCGAGCACACCGGCACCCACCTGGACGTCCCGGTGCACTGGGTGTCCGGAACGGACGGTCATGACGTCTCGCAGGTGCCGCTGAAGACGCTGGTGGCGCCCGCGGTCGTGCTCGACTTCTCCGCGCGGGCCGCAGAAAACCCGGACTTCCTGCTGTCGATCGACGACGTCCGCGCGTGGACGGCGGAGCACGGGCCGCTGCCGGACGGCGGCTGGCTGCTCTACCGCACGGGCTGGGACACCCGCAGCGGCGACCAGGAGGAGTTCCTCAACGCCGACGAGGCCGGTTCGCACACCCCCGGCGTCTCCCCCGAGTGCGCGCGGTGGCTCGCCGAGGAAGCGCCGATCACCGGCCTCGGCGTGGAGACGGTCGGCACCGACGCGGGCCAGGCGCCCGGCCTCGAGCCGATGTTCCCCTGCCACGAGCTGCTGCTGGGCGCGGGCAAGCACGGCCTGACCCAGCTGCAGAACCTCGCGACGCTGCCGCCGACCGGCGTGCTGCTGCTGGTTTCCCCGCTGCCGATCGTCGGCGGCTCGGGCAGCCCGGCCCGCGTGCTGGCCCTGGTGGAGCGGTGAACGTCGCCGAACTGGTCGGCCGGACCCTGGCCGGCCTCGGCGTCGGCACGGCGTTCGGGGTGGTGGGCAGCGGGAACTTCGAGGTGACCAACGCGCTGCGGGCGGGCGGCGTCCGGTTCGTCGCCGCCCGCCACGAGGGCGGCGCGGCGAGCATGGCCGACGCGTACGCCCGGATGAGCGGCGAGGTGTCGGTGCTGTCGCTGCATCAGGGCTGCGGGCTGACCAACGCGGTCACCGGCATCACGGAGGCGGCCAAGAGCCGGACGCCGATGCTGGTGCTCACGGCGGACTCCGCGGGCGCGTCGGTGCTGTCGAACTTCCGCATCGACCAGGACGGCCTGGCCGCGGCGGTCGGCGCGGTGCCGGAGCGCGTGCACTCACCCGAGAGCGCGGTGGCCGACACGGTGCGGGCGTTTCGGACGGCCCGGCAGCAGCGCCGGACGGTGGTGCTGAACCTGCCCCTCGACGTCCAGGCCCAGCCGGCGCCGGAGTCGCCCCCACCACCGGTGCCGGCCGGCCCCGCGCCGGTGCGGCCGGACGCCGCCGCGGTGGCGGCGCTGGCGAACCTCCTGGCGGCGGCCGAGCGCCCGGTGTTCATCGCCGGCCGCGGCGCCCGTTCGAGCGGGGACGTGCTGCGGGAACTGGCCGCGCGGTGCGGCGCGCTGCTGGCGACGTCGGCCGTGGCGCACGGCCTGTTCCACGACGACCCGTTCGCCTTGGGCATCTCGGGCGGCTTCGCCTCCCCGGCGGCGGCCGAGCTGATCGTGGGTGCCGACCTGGTCGTCGGCTGGGGCTGCGCGCTGAACATGTGGACCACCCGCCACGGCAAGCTGCTGAGCCCGCACGCGAAGCTGGCGCAGGTCGACCTCGAGCAGGCGGCGCTCGGCGCGCACCGCCCGATCGACCTGGGCGTCGTCGGCGACGTCGGGTGCACGGCGTCGGACGTCCTCGCCCTGGCCTGTTCGAGCCCGGGCTACCGCACGGACGAGGTGGCGGCCCGGATCGCGGCGGGCCGCTGGAACGACGTCGCGCACGAGGACCTGTCCGGCGACGGCCGCATCGACCCCCGGACGTTGAGCAGGCTCCTGGACGAGCTGCTGCCCGCCGAGCGGATCGTCTCGATCGACTCGGGCAATTTCATGGGCTACCCGAGCGCGTACCTGTCGGTGCCCGACGAGCAGGGGTTCTGCTTCACGCAGGCGTTCCAGAGCATCGGCCTGGGCCTGGCAACGGCCATCGGAGCGGCGCTGGCCCGCCCGGACCGCCTGCCGGTCCTGGGCACGGGCGACGGCGGGTTCCACATGGCACTGTCCGAATTGGACACGGCGGTCCGCCTGGGCCTGCCGCTGGTGGTGATCGTCTACAACGACGCGGCGTACGGAGCGGAGGTCCACCACTTCGGCGACGCGGACATGGCGACGGTCCGCTTCCCGGATTCCGACCTGGCGGCCCTCGCCCGCGGCTTCGGCTGCACGGGTACCACGGTCCGCTCAGCGGAGGACCTGTCCCCGGTGCGCGACTGGCTCGCCGGGCCGCGGCCGGGTCCGTTGGTGATCGACGCCAAGATCGCCGACGACGGCGGATCCTGGTGGCTGGCGGAGGCGTTCCGCCACTGACCCACCCTTGACAGGGGACGTGGGCGCCGGGATGCTGGCCGAGTTGTCTTACAGTCGTAAGACAGTGGGGGAACTACCCGAGGAACTCGCATGCGACTTTTCTTGGCCGTGCTGACGGCCGCCGTTCTCCTGGCCGGCGTTCTGCTGGCCGCCCCGGCGGACGCGGGCCAGCAGCGCCCCGACCCGGTGACAGGGCTGCTGGCAGCGTTCGACAGTCACCCGATCGTGGCAAAGTCCAGCCCCGACGTCGGGACGTTCGTGTTCGACCTGATCCGCGACCCCAGGTTTCCGAGCCGGGTGAACGACATAGCGGTGGAGTGCGGCAACGCGCGTCTCCAGCCGATGCTGGACGCGTACATCTTCGGAGCCGAGGTCCCGGGGACCAGCCAGGTGTGGCGCGACACGACGCAGCCGAGCTGCGGCTTCTCGACGTTCTACGAGCAGCTGTTCGCGTTGGTCCGCCAGGTCAACACGACGTTGCCGGCGGCGCGCAAGATCCGGGTGCTGGCCACCGATCCCCCGATCGACTGGAGCCGAGTGCGGTCACCGGCGGACCTCGACCCGTTCCTGGACCGCGACGCGTCGATCGTGTCGGTGGTGAAAACCCAGGTGTTGCAGAAGAACCGAAAGGCCTTGATGCTGTTCGGCTTGGGTCACCTGACCCACGACGGAGGCAGCGCAGCGGTAGCCCAACTGGAACGCGCCTACCCGGGGGCGGCGTATGTCATTGCGGACCACCGTGGGTTCACGACGGACAACGCGCGACTGGAGCGGTTGCTGGGTGCTTGGCCGGCTTTGGTGCCGTTGAAGGGTTCGTGGCTGGGTGCGCTGGAGACGACGTACTTCCCGGTCAATCGGGAGTATCCGCCGGGAACGCGGGGGTATCCGGGGGTGGACGCGTATTTGTACGAGGGCCCGGCGGATCTGTTGCTGCGCGAGCCGTTGTCGGCCCGCGCGGTGCTGGACACGGAGTACTTGGCGGAACTCCGCCGCCGAGCCGCGGCGATCGATGCGCCGCCGGATTCGATCGAGTGGCCGGAGACGTTCTTCGAGCGGGAGCGGACATCGGGAGTCTTGCTGCGAGGTTGAGGGCCGGGGTGGCCCCGGTGGCGACCGGGTCGCGCGGCGGCGGGCGAGGCTGCGCGGCGATGGGGCGACGTTGCGCGGCGATGCGCGAGGCTGCGCGGCACTGGGGCGCGGGCGCGGGGCGATGTTGCCCGGCGGCGGGGCGACGTTGCGTGGCGGGTTTGTGGGCGGGAGGGGCGTGGGTGTAGGCCCGTAGCCGTCTTGGGCTCTAGTGGTGGTTGCAACACCCTGAGCTGTTGAGGGGTTGCTGTGTTCGAGATCCGCGAGGACCGGTCGCCTCAGGGGCGTAAGAAGCTGCTCGCTGAGCGTCAGGCCTATCTTGATCTTGTGGCGAGAGGTGTGAGCACTGCGCAGGCGTGCCGGACCGTGGGGATCAACCCGCGGACCGGTCACCGGTGGCGGAACGGACGACCGAGCCGGGCCAAGGCCGGGCGGGAAGCTGATCGACGGCCTCCCGCCCGGCCGGTGTCGTTGTCGGACCGGTTTCTGTCGGTTGAGGAACGGATCGTGATCGCGGATCTGCGGCGTGAAGGCCGCTCGCTGCGGTCCATCGCCGCGGAACTGGGCCGCGCGGTGTCCACCATCAGCCGGGAAGTGCGCCGCAACGCCCATCCCGGCTCGGGTGACTACCGGCCGCACGCCGCCCAGGACCGCGCCGATGCCCGCCGCCCCCGGCCCAAGACCGGCAAACTCGCGGCGAACCCGCAGTTGCGTGCGCTGGTGCAGGACATGCTCAACGAGAAGTTCAGCCCCGAGCAGATCAGCAACCGCCTGCGCCGCGACCACCCCGACCGGCCGGAGCTGCACGTGACCCACGAAACCATCTACCAGGCCCTCTACGTCCAAGGGCGAGGCGAACTCCGCCGCGAGCTCACCCGTGCGCTGCGCACCGGACGCACCATGCGCAAACCCCGCCGCAGCGCCGAACAACGCCGGCCTCGCTTCACCGCCCCGATGATCATGATCAGTGACCGCCCCGCCGAGGTCGACGACCGCGCGGTACCCGGGCGCTGGGAAGGCGACCTCATCATCAGCGGTGACCAGCAATCAGCGATCGGCACCCTCGTCGAACGCACCACCCGCTACGTCCTGCTCGTCCACCTGGGCCGCAGCCGCACCGCCGAACACGTCCGCGACGCCCTCATCACCACCATCCAGACCCTGCCCGATCACCTCACAAGGTCACTGACCTGGGACCAAGGCAGCGAGATGGGCCGCCACCACGAGTTCAGCATCACCACCGGCATCCCGGTCTACTTCTGCGATCCCCACTCACCCTGGCAACGCGGCAGCAACGAGAACACCAACGGCCTGCTACGGCAATACTTCCCCAAAGGCAGCGACCTGTCCGTCCACAGCCCCGAAGACCTGACCACCGTCGCCGCACAACTCAACCGCCGCCCACGCAAAACGCTCGGCTGGGACACCCCAGCCGAGCGCTTGGCTACACTCCTGGCCAAAGCCAGCTAATCAACTGTGTTGCAACGACCCCTCGAATCCGCCCCGTGTGGCTGCGGGCCTTCCCGTGTTCAGGCTGCGAATGGCAGCGGTTCGTGGAGGTTGTTGCGGCGGGGTTTTCGGCGGCGGTCGAGGAAGGTGGGTGGAAGGAATTCGGGGAGGCCGTCGGGGGCGATGCGGACTTCCCAGCCGGAGCGGTGCAGCAGCCGGTGGTGGTGAGCGCACATCAACACCAGGTTGTTCAGGTCAGTAGGGCCGCCGTCGGCCCAATGCCGGATGTGATGGCCTTGGCAGTGCCGGGGTGGGCGGTGGCAGCCGGGGAACGCACAGCCGCGGTCGCGTAGGAACAACGCCCGGCGGAGTCCGGCGGAGATGAGGCGGCGGAGGCGCCCGAGGTTGAGCGGTTCACTCTTCGCACCCAGCACCGCGGGGATGACCATGGCGTCGCAGGCATGGACGCGGGCTTCGGCGGCGGTCATGGTCCCGGTGTCACCGAGCGTGGCCTGACCGGCGCCGGACTTCAGCTCGGTGAGGGAAACCGCGACCATGACGTGGGCTCGTTCCCCGGCCTGCATCGGCAAGTCCGGGGAGTTGAGGGCTAGGTCGATCGCGTCGGAGAACGCGTCGCCGTAGCGCTGCGGCATCGCGCGGTGGTCGGGGCCGTCGTCGCCGGTGCGGCGCTCGGCCAGCGCGTCGAGCAGGGCGCTGGCGCGGGTGCCGGTCTCGTCGTCGAACTTGCCGTTCAACTCCCAGACCCCGGATCTTCGGCGACGCAGAAACAGTTCCCGGGTGGGAGTGGAAGGTTCGGTGTCGTCGGGCTCGGCACCATCGGGGTTGAGGTGAGCAAGGATCCGGGCACCGAGGACCGCAACCTGCTTGTGCCCAGCCTCGGCAGCGAAAGCCAACAGATCAGCCTCGACGTGGTCACGATGCTCGGGCGGAACCTCCGCCAGCACCCCGGTGATCGTGTCGATCACCGGGGCACTCAGCGACCCGGACAAAGCAGCAACACCCGTGGCCGGCGCCAGGGCGGGGATCGGGGTGCCATCGAGGTTGCGGCCGGGATTGACCAAACGGGCCCGCTTCACCAGACGTTCCGCCGCCGACCTCGGAAGGTCACCCAGGTGCTCCAGCAACCGGGCAACAGACCGGTAGCCGAACACCTCCATCACCCCACGCTGCTCGATCTCCACCAGCAGCGCGCCGACTTCAGCTTCAGCAGAGCGGATGGCCGCGAGCAACTCACCGAGGCGGTCGGCGAAAGCCACCGCCTCGGCGGACGAACGAGCGCTGTCGGACATAGATCAAGATTACCGACCATCGAACACGAGTTCATCACTCGAACGGGTAGGAACTCCAGTCACACCATGGGAGACCCAGACATTGGCCTCAACGTACACCGCGTAATCATCCACAGTGGACACAAATATCGGCGCAAGAGCTCCGGGAACCACAACCAACCCGTCACGATCGAACGGCAACCCGGTCCACCGCCGCCAGTCGGCCAGAGAACCCTGCACCGTGGCCGAACAAGGAGCCACGCACTCGATCACGCCTCCGGCTCGGACATGCGTCCGCAGCCAGCGATCGACAGGCAACCCGTCCGAACGAACAGCCGACGCGTACTCCGCCATCGAAACACCAGGATCCTTGTCCGGCGGCCGAACCGGGATGACCAGCGACAAAAGCCCCGCCGCCGCAACAGCTTCCCGCATCGCGGCGAGCACTGCCGATGACAGTCCCCGCCCCCGGCACGAAGGATCCACCGCGATCTCCAGACCGCAAGCGGTATCCGGAGCGACAGCGTCGAGCGCGTCCTCGGCAGCCCACACGACCACCTCGTCCCAGCCACGGGCCGGAAAGCGGGCCAGCAAGCTCGTCAAGCTCCCCTCCATGAACTGCGGCGAGCCCGGCGGGTACGGGATCGCGTACACCGCCTCGAAAAGGTCCGGCCGCCCGGCCAGCGTCACAGCCTCCACGGGCTACCGCGACCAGGATTCGAGTGCTATCAACGTCTTCGTCCCCGTCACCTGGTGGTGCCGGCGGATCTCGTCGATCGTCTTCTGCAAATGGGCCATGTCGCGGACGCGCAGCCACACCAACGCGTCCGGGTCGCCCGCGATCGTGAACACCGCCTGGGCCTCCGGCATCCTCGTGGTCGTCCGGAGGATCTCGGCCACCTTCGTGTTCCCCACGAACCTCAGCTCGGTGAACGCCTCGATCCCCCAGCCCAGCTTCGCGTGGTCGACCTGGACCGTGAACCCGGTGATCACCCCGCTCTCCCGCAGCCGGTCGATGCGGCGCTTGACCGCCGCCGTCGACAGGGTGACGCGGGCGGCGATGTCCGACAGCGTCCGGCGGGCGTCCTCGCGCAGCAGGCCGAGGATTTCGTGGTCGGTGGCGTCGAGCAGCTCTTCGGGCATGCGTCACAGCGTAGTCCGACGCAAAAATCAGCACCAAAAGCCGCATTCGACCGCCGAAATTTGCGTCGGGGTCGACAAAGCAACACCGCCTGTTGCGCCACTGTGGCCCACGTCGCATCGTGCCCGAAACGAAGGGAGCGCGCCGTGGAGACGTTCACGCTGGAAGACCGCTATCTGCGGGAGGCCGGGACCGTGCACCTGACCGGGGTCCAAGCCCTGGTCCGACTGCTGTTCGACCGCGTCCGCCACGACCGCGCCCACGGGGGCGACCCCGCCGTCTTCGTCTCCGGCTACGAGGGCTCGCCGCTGGCCGGTTACGACCTCGAACTCGGCCGCCGCGCGACGCTGCTGGAGAAGCACGACGTCGTGCACCGGCCCGGCCTCAACGAAGAGCTCGCCGCGACGTCGGTGATGGGCAGCCAGCTCGTCGCCGGGGCCGGCGGGAACCGGGGGGTCACCGGCTTCTGGTACGGCAAGGCCCCCGGTCTCGACCGGGCCAGCGACGCCCTCCGCCACGCCAACCTGGCCGGCACCGACCCGCGAGGCGGGGCGGTCGCCCTCGTCGGCGACGATCCCAACGCCAAGTCCTCCACCGTCCCCTGCGCGTCCGAGCTCGCCCTCGCCGACCTGGCCATTCCCGTCCTCTTCCCGGCCGACGCCCAGGACGTCCTCGACCTCGGGATGCACGCCGTCGAGCTGTCGCGGGCCAGCGGGCTGTGGACGTCGCTGAAAGTCGTCGCCAACGTCGCCGACGCGTCCGGCACCGCCACCGTCCGTCCCCAGTGGACCGCACCACGCATCGAAAAGGCCTACCGGCACACACCGACGTCCCGGCTGCTCGGCGCGAGGCTCGCCGAACTGGAACGCAGCCTCTTCACCGTCCGCCTCCCGCTGGTCCTCGACTACCTGCGCGCGAGCACCGTCAACCGGATCACCGCCCGCGGACCGGCCGACCGGATCGGCATCGTCGCCGCCGGGAAGTCCTTTCTGGACCTCCAGCAGGCGCTGCGCACCCTCGGCCTGGACGAGGGCGAGCACGGCATCCGCATCCTCAAGCTCGGCGCGATCCACCCCCTGGAACCCGCGATCGTCCGCGATTTCGCCGACGGCCTCGACGACATCGTCGTCGTCGAGGAGAAGCGCGCTTTCGTCGAAACCGCGCTCAAAGAGGTCTTGTACGGCACGACGAACGCACCGCGGATCATCGGCAAGAAGGACCACGACGGCCGGACGCTGTTCACCGAGCTCGGCGAACTGGACCCGGACGGCATCGCCGCCGGCCTGGCCCGGGTCCTGCCGCGGGACATCCCGTCGGTCGAGGCCTACCGCGGACGCCGTCGCCGCGAGCGCATCGCCGTCCCGCTGCTCGCACGCACGCCGTACTTCTGCTCGGGCTGCCCGCACAACTCGTCGACGAAGGTGCCGGAAGGCACGCTGGTGGGCGGCGGCATCGGCTGCCACACCATGGCCCTGTTCATGGAACCCGACCAGGTCGGCACCGTCCTCGGCGTGACGCAGATGGGCGGCGAGGGCACCCAGTGGATCGGCATGGCGCCGTTCGTCGAGGCGCAGCACTTCGTCCAGAACATCGGCGACGGCACCTTCACCCACTCCGGCAGCCTCGCCGTGCGCGCGGCGGTCGCGGCCGGCGTGAACATCACCTACAAGCTGCTCTACAACTCCGCCGTGGCGATGACCGGCGGCCAGGACGCGGTCGGCGGGCTGCCCGTCGAGAAGGTCGCCCAGCTGCTGCTCGTCGAGGGCGCGAAGCGGGTCGTGATCACCAGCGACGCCCCGGCCAAACACCGGAAGCTGCCCGCGGGTGTCGAGGTCCGCGACCGCTCCGAACTCCTGCGCACGCAGGAGGAACTGGCCGCGGTCAAGGGCGTGACCGTGCTGATCCACGAGCAGGAGTGCGCGGCCGAGAAGCGGCGGAAGCGCCGGCGCGGCAAGCAGACCGCGCCCGCGACGCGCGTGGTCGTCAACGAGCGCGTCTGCGAGGGCTGCGGCGACTGCGGCACCAAGTCGAACTGCCTGTCCGTGCAGCCGGTGCAGACCGAGTTCGGCCGCAAGACCGCGATCCACCAGTCGTCGTGCAACGTCGACTACTCCTGCCTGGCCGGGGACTGCCCGTCGTTCGTCACCGTGGTGCCGTCCGGGAAGAAGCGGCGCCGGAAGGCCGTCGAGTTGGCCGCCGACGCCGTTCCCGCGCCGAAAACCCGGGACACGGACTTCACCGTGCGGATCACCGGGATCGGCGGCACCGGCGTGGTCACCGTGACGCAGATCCTCGCCACCGCCGCGGTCCTCGACGGACGCCACGTCCGCACGCTCGACCAGACCGGGCTCGCGCAGAAGGGCGGCGCGGTCGTCTCCGACCTGAAGGTGACGGCGGAGCCGGTCGAACAGGCCCCGAAGCTCGCGGCCGGCGAGTGCGACCTCTACCTGGCCTGTGACGCGCTGGTCGGGGCGGACGCGGCGAACCTGAAGGCCGCCGATCCGGCCCGCACCACCGTCGTCGTCTCCACGACCGAGGTCCCGACCGGCCGGATGGTCGTCGACACGACGGTGTCCTTCCCGGAGCCCGGCAGCGTGCTCGCGCCCCTCGAAGCCGCCGCGAAGCGCACGGTGTCGCTGGACGCGCGCGGACTGGCCGAGGAGTTCTTCGACGACGACCAGTTCGCCAACGTCCTGCAGCTCGGCGCGGCGTTCCAGACCGGCGCGATCCCGCTGCCCGCGTCGGCGATCGAACGCGCCATCGAGCTGAACGGCACCCAGGTCGCCGCGAACCTGCAGGCGTTCCGCCGCGGCCGCCTGCTCGTCACCGACCCCCCGGCGGCCGAAACCCCGCCCGCGACGGCGAAGCCGCACCCGATGCGGGCCCTGGTGCACGCCGAGCCCGGCTCCGAGCTGGCGCGGCTGCTCGACATCCGGATCCCCGACCTGGTCACCTACCAGGACAAGGCCTACGCCCGCGCGTACGCGGAGTTCGTCGAGCGGGTGCGGGTACTGGAGGACGGGCCGACGGAGATCACCGAGGCCGTCGCGAAGCACCTGTACAAGCTGATGGCGTACAAGGACGAGTACGAGGTCGCCCGGCTGTCGCTGGACCCGGCGTTCACCGACGGCCTGGAAGAGCAGTTCGGCGCGGGCACGAAGTACGCCTACCGGCTGCACCCGCCGGCCCTGCGGGCGCTCGGGATGCGGCGCAAGATCAGCCTCGGCCCGTGGTTCCGGCCGGCGTTCCGGCTGCTGCACGCGCTGCGGCGGCTGCGCGGGACCCGCTTCGACCCGTTCGGCCGCGCCGAGGTGCGGCGGGTCGAGCGCGAGCTGATCGAGGACTACCGCAACGTGGTCCTGGAGGCGTTCCGGACCCGGGACCGAGCACGGGCACTGGCGCTGGCCGAGCTGCCCGACCTCGTCCGGGGCTACGAGGACGTCAAGCTCGCCAACGTGGCGAAGTACCGCGAACGGCAGGCCGAAGTCCTCACGCCCGCAAGTAGCTGAGCATCGCCTGGGCGCCGTCGGGGACGCGCAGTTTCGTGCCGACGTCCCCGGCGTGCTGCCGGGCCGCGGCGGTGCCGATGCCGAGCAGCCGCCCGATCGTCGGCACCGAATGGCCCTCGGCCAGCAACGCCACCACCTCGCGCTCGCGGGGTGTCAGGGTCGCCACGGGGTCGCCGGGCCGGGGCCGGGCCAGCTGCACCGCCACGACGTCGCGGTCCAGGACCGTGCCACCGGCCGCGACGCGCCGGAGGGCGTCGAGGAACTCGTCGGGCTTGCCGACACGCTCCTTGAGCAGGTACCCGGCTCCCCCGCCGCCGGCGGCCAGGAGGTCGCCCGCGTAGCCGTCTTCGACGAACGCCGACAGCGCGAGGATCGCCAGGCCGGGGACGCGGCGCCGGGCTTCGAGCGCGGCGCGGAGCCCTTCGTCGGTGAACGTCGGCGGCATCCGGACGTCGACGACGGCCAGGTCCGGTTCTCCGGCCTCGACCGTCGCGACCAGGTCGTCCGGGTGGTCGACGGCGGCGGCGACCTCGAACCCCTCGCTGCGCAGGAGCAGCACCAGCCCCTCGCGCAGCAGGGCGTCGTCCTCCGCGATCACGATCCGCACGACGGCTGCCTCCTCGCGTCCGCGTCATCCCCTGCCTGGGTGCACGGACGTACGAGGCAAAACGTTCAGCTCTGGCCGGACCAGCCGCTCAGCCGGGTCAGCAGGCGTTCCAGGACCTCGGGGTCGGCGGCCACCGGATCGCCGGAGACCGGCTCGTCGACGAGCGTCCGGCGGTCCTGGCGCCGGGGCAGGCGCACCTGCCGCGCGGTCATGCCGCCCGGCAGCGGCAGTTCGCACCAGGTGGTGCGGCCGCCGCCCTCGGCGGGCGAGACGCCGAGCCGCTCACCGGGGCGGGCCGGGGTGTCCGGCCGTCCGGGCACGTCGTCGTCGACCTCGATCGAGAGCACCTCGGCGCGCAGCCGCAGCCGCAGCGTCACGAAGGCGGGCGCCTTCGGGTCGCTCGCGTCGATCACGGCCTCGACCAGGCGTCTCGCAGTGGCGGTCACCTGCTCCAGCATCGGCAGCAGGGACCAGTCGGTGAGAATCAGGCGGACGAACAGCTCGGTGACCGGCAGCGCGCTGGGCTGCGCGACGAGCCGGATGTCGTCCATCTGGGAGGTGTGCGCGCTCAAACCCGACCTTCCTCGCCCAAGGTGCGCCTGTGCCGCACCACGTCAGTCCGCCCGCCGCGGCACGGTACCGCCCGGGCCGGGCGTTGCTACCGTCGGGGCCATGGGTGAGCTGCTCGAGGACGAGGCCGAGCGCGTCGAACGGCTGCTCGGCGCGCAGGCGAAGGCGGTCGAGCTGTTCGCGGCGGTGGCCGGCCGCGGCATCCTCGCCCCGGGGGTCCGGGAGACCGAGGCGAGCGACGCGATCCGCGACCTGGCCGGTGACCTGCTGGGGATCCGCCGGTACTGGCACAAGCGGATCGTCCGGGCGGGGGTCAACACGCTGCGGCCGTACCGCGAGAACCCGCCGGACCGGGTCCTGGCCGCCGACGACATCGTGTTCGCCGACTTCGGCCCGATCTTCGAGGAATTCGAAGCGGACTTCGGCCGGACGTTCGTGCTGGGCGAGGACCCGGTCAAGCACCGGCTGCGCGACGCCCTGCCGGTGGTGTTCGACGCCGGCCGCGCGTACTTCGCCGCGCGGCCGGACGTCACGGGTGCCGAGTTGTACGCGCACATGGTGGCGCTGGCGCGGGAGGCGGGCTGGGAGTTCGGCGGGGAGATCGCAGGCCACCTGGTCGGGCAGTTCCCCCACGAGACGATCGACGGCGCCCGCATCGACTCCTACATCGCCCCCGGCAGCGACGGCCCGATGCGGCGGCCGGACCGCACCGGGCGGACGTCGCACTGGATCCTCGAGGTGCACCTCGTGGACCGGGAGCTGGGCATCGGCGGGTTCTTCGAGCAGCTCCTCGACCTCGGGCCCGCCGCCGCGGACTCCTGACCGGGCTCAGACCCGGGCCGGCACCCACAGCTCGTCGATGGCGCGTTCCGCCGCCGCGAGGCTCACTTCGGCGAGCGGGATGAGTTCCGCCAGCGCCGGGCGGACCGGCGCCAGCGTCAGCTCGGCGGTGATGAAGCGCGGCTCCAGGCCGGTCAGGGAGACGCCGTGCGGGAGCCACTGCTGGGCGTGGTCCCAGCCTTCGCGGGGCGTGCCCTCGCCGTAACCGCCGCCCCGGCTGGCCAGCACGACGAACTCGCGGCCGCCGAGCAGGCCGGCGTTTGTCTCGGGGTCGACCGACAGGCCCGGGGCGATCAGGTGGTCGACCCAGGTCTTGACGCTGCTCGGCGGCCCGAAGTTGTACAGCGGCAGGCCGAGCAGCACGGTGTCGGCCGCCTTGACCTCCTCGACGAGCTCGACCGTCCGCGCCCAGGCCGCCGCCTGCTCGGGCGTGTGCTCCGCGGGTGGCACCCGCCCGGCCATGGCACCGGCCGCGTCGACGTGCGGGATCGGGTGAGAGCCCAGGTCGCGGTAGGTGAGGGTGCCCTCCGGGTGCGCGGAGCGCCACGCCGCCGCGGCCCGCGCGCTGAGCCGCCGGCTCACCGAGGCGTCGCCCTGGATGCTCGAGTCGATGTGCAGGAGATGAGCCATGTCGTTAGCCGTCCATAGATCGTTGGTGTAGGACAAACCATTGATAGCACATCGACCATTGGACTGGCCATATACTGGGCGGCATGACCTCGCTCCCGGTCGTCAACCAGCCCCCGCACCGCTGCGGCGCGCTGGTCGACCACCTAGCGCGCCGGCTGCGGCTGCGCAGCGAGTCGGTGCTGGCCCCGCTCGGCCTGCGGCCGCGGCACCTGATCCCGCTCACGGTGCTGCGTGACCGCGGCGGCAGCTCGCAGCAGGACCTGGCGAAGATCCTGGAAATGGACAGCACGAACGTGGTGACCCTGCTCAACGAGCTGGAGACGGAGAACCTGATCGCGCGGCGCCGTTCCCCCGAGGACCGCCGCCGTCACCTGGTCGAGCTGACCGACGTGGGCGCGAAGCTCCTGGCGCGGGCGGAGTTCGCGTTGACGGCGGTCGAGGACGAGGTGTTCAGCGGGCTGAGCGACGAGCAGCGGGAGACGCTCTACGAGCTGTTGCAGCAGGCCACGCGCAAGACCGGCGTGGAAGCCTGCCGGGAGACGCCGCCCTGCTGAGCGTCACGCGCCGGCGATGTCCCGCGCCAGCTGCTGCGCTTCCGGCAGCGTGAACTTCCCGGTGATCTGCGTGGCGCCGTCGGTGATGGCGGCCTGGATCTGCGGCGCGGTGAGCACCCGGCTCTTCACGACCATCGCGACCTGCTTGCCGACGTTGCTGCCGGTCCACTCCGCCCACGTCCGCGCCCCGGCCGTGCTGAAGCTGAGGTTGACGACGGAGCTTCCCGTCGCCGGGTCGAGCCGGGCCTCCACCCAGCCCACGTCCGCGCCGCTGAGGAACCCGGGGCCGAGGACGAACCGGCTGCCCGTCACGGGGTCGCAGCTCACCAGCGGGAGCGCCGGGTCGTCCCGGCCGTCCAGGGTGTCCGGCACGCCCGGCGCGCAGTCGAGCGCGCGGGCCGCGGCCTCCTGCGCGGCCGGGTCCGTGCTCTGCCGCTGCCCCGGCGG